>CAYWNQ010000096.1:0-8343 GCA_964459695.1 uncultured Halobacteriales archaeon
CCCGGCCGGGCGTTCCTGCTCTGGACCATCATCAACCGGGGCGAGGAGCACTACCTGGACTACTGGGAGGGCCTGCTGGACAACGGCGTCACCGTCCTCTCGGACTGGGAGCCCGCCTACAACGCCTACCTCGACGAGGAGGCCCCCATCGTCGTCTCCTACTCCACCGACCAGGTGTTCTACCACGGAGAAGGCGTCGACATGTCGCGCCATCAGGTCGGCTTCCTCGACGACCAGGGCTACGCCAACCCCGAGGCCATGGCGCTCTTCGCCGACGCCGACGAGCCGGCGCTCGGCGAGCGGTTCATGGAGTTCGTCCTCACCCCCGACGCCCAGGCCGGCATCGCCGTCCGGAACGTCCAGTTCCCCGCCGTCGAGGGCGTCGACCCCGGGGAGGAGTTCAGCCAGTACGCCTACGAGCCCCCCGAGCCGGTGACCTTTACCTACGAGGCGCTCGCCGGCAACGTCAGCGAGTGGGTTGACGAGTGGGCTCGACTGGTCGCGGGCGGGTGAGCAGCTCCGGGCGGCGAGCCGAGCGCCTCGCTATCCCCCTCGGCCTCGCCGTCACCGTCGCCGTCCTGCTGGCGGCCTTCTACTACCCCATCGGCCGCGTGCTCGCCGCCGCCGTGGTCGACGGCGGGCGGCTCTCCGCCGGCCCGCTGCTCGCGGTCCTCGGTGACCCGTTCTACACGGGTGCCGCCGCCGGGGCCGTCCGTGACCCGCTCGGCGTCCCGGCTGGTGTCGGGCGCTGGCTCGGCGCCGGGATGCCGCCCCTCCGCACCGGCCTCATCGGCTTCACGGCCTACCAGGCGTTCCTGTCGACGGTGGCCAGCGTCGCCCTCGGGTTCCCGGGCGCCTACCTGCTGGCGCGCTACGAGTTCCGCGGCCGGGCGACCCTCCGGTCGCTCACGATGCTCCCGTTCGTCCTCCCGTCCATCATGGTGGCGGTGGGCTTCCTCGCCATGTTCGGCCGGCGGGGCGCCCTCAACGACGCGCTGGGCCTGGCGGGGCTGGGCCCCGTCGACGTCCTGTTCACCCTCGAGATCATCGTCCTCGCCCACGCCTTCTACAACGCGCCGCTGGTGATCCGGCTCGTCGGCGCGGCCTGGGAGACCGTCGACCGCCAGCGCGTCGAGACCGCCCGCTCGCTCGGCGCCTCGCCGCTGGCCGCCTTCCGCGACGTCGTCCTGCCGACGCTGTGGGCGCCGCTGCTGACCGCGTCGCTCCTGACCTTCCTCTTCACGTTCATGTCCTTCCCCATCGTGCTCGCCCTCGGCGGCCTCCAGCTCGCGACCGTCGAGGTCTGGCTGTTCGCCCGCGTCCAGGACCTCCAGCTGGCCGAGGCGGCCACGCTCGCGACCGTCGAGACCGCGTTCACGCTCTCGCTCACCTACCTGTACCTGCGGTACGAGGCCCGCCAGGCGGCCGGCCACACCGGCGGCCCCCTCCGCCCGCGCCGGCCGCTGCTCGCCGGCCGGGCGACCCTCGCCGACCCCCGCCGGCTCGGGCTCCTGGCCTACGGCGTCGTGGTCCTCGTGGTGTTCGTCGGGCCGCTCGCCAGCCTGCTGTTCGAGAGCGTGACCACGCCCGAGGGCGCCTTCACCACCGACTACTACGCGTTCCTCGTGGACCAGCAGCTCGCCGTCGCGGCCGGGACCGTGCGCCCGCTCGCGGCGGTGGGGAACTCCCTCCTCTTCGGCGTCGGCACCCTGCTCCTCGCCGTGCCGATGGGCCTCGTGGTCTCGGTGGTCGCCACCCGCGGCGGCCGCGGGAGCCGGGTGGCGGAAGCGCTCCTGACGGCCCCGCTCGCCGTCAGCGGGATCGTCGTCGGGCTGGGCCTCCTGCAGACGTTCGTCTTCGGGACGACCGTGTTCGGCCACCGGCTCGTCGTGACGGGTCCCGTCGCGATCGTCGCCGCGCATGCCGTGGCCGCCTACCCCTTCGTCACCCGGAACGTCACCCCGGCGCTCGGCGACCTCGACTCGCGGCTGGCCGAGGCCGCCCGGTCGCTCGGCGCCACCCGGTTCCGGGCGCTGCTCGACGTGGAGCTGCCGCTGATCGCCGCGGCCCTCCTCGCGGGCACCGCCTTCGCCTTCGCCATCAGCATCGGCGAGTTCGACTCGACGGTCCTGCTCGCGGAGGGCGTCGACACGGCGACGATGCCCGTCGCCCTCGAGCGGTACATCGGGAACCGCTCCATCGGCCCGAGCCTCGGGCCCGCGACCGCGATGGGGACCGTCCTGCTCGCGGTGACCGCGGTCAGCTTCGTGGCCATCGACCGGCTCGGCGGACGGTGGGCGCCGTGAGCGCCGTCGAGCCCGGCGTCGCGGTCGATGGCCTCACGGTGGCCTACGACGGCGTGGTCGCCCTCGACGACGTCTCGCTGGCCGTGGACCCGGGCGAGTTCTTCACGCTCGTCGGCCCCTCCGGCTGCGGCAAGACGACGACGCTCCGGGCCATCGCCGGCTTCGAGACGCCGACCGCGGGCACCGTTCGCATCGGCGGCACGGACATGACCGGCGTCCCGCCGGAGGACCGGCAGATCGGCATCGTCTTCCAGCACTACGCGCTGTTCCCCCATCTCAGCGTCCGCGAGAACGTCGCCTACGGGCTCCGGTTCCGGGACCCGCCGGGGGGCGTCTCGACCGCGGACCGCGTCGCTGAACTGCTCGATCTGGTGGACCTCGCGGGCATGGGGGATCGGGACCCCGACCAGCTCTCGGGGGGCCAGCAGCAGCGCGTCGCGCTCGCCCGCGCCCTGGCGCCCGGGCCCGACGTCCTCCTGCTCGACGAGCCGCTGTCCGCCCTCGATGCCCGGTTGCGAGAGCAGCTCCGGGTCACCGTCCGCGAGGTCCAGCAGGCCCTCGACATCACGACGATCTACGTCACCCACGACCAGGCGGAGGCGCTGGCCATCTCCGACCGCGTGGCGGTCCTCCGCGACGGCAAAATCGAACAGGTCGGCACGCCCGAGGCCGTCTACCGGGCGCCGGCCTCCCGGTTCGTCGCGGAGTTCATCGGCGACAACAACGTCCTCGAGGGGACGGTCGCCGCCGTGGACCCGCCGACGGCCACGGTATTGGGGACCGCGCTGCCGCTGCCGCCCGACGCGGCCGTCTCGACCGGCGACGCCGTGGTCCTGGCGGTCCGGCCGGAAGCCCTCGCCGTCGGCGCCGGCGCGGCCACGCTCGAGGCCACGGTCGAGACCGTCGAGTTCCTCGGCGACGCCTATCGGCTCCACTGTGACTGGCGCGGCCAGCCCCTGGTGGTGACGGCGGCCGAGCGAGTCGAGCCGGGCAACGCCATCGAGCTGGGCGTCGACCCCGGCGACGTCACCCTGCTCGAGGCGGCGGTCCCGGACCGGGGTGGAGCGCCATGACGGCCGAGGACCCGCCGCCCCGGCTCGGCAAGATCGACCGGGAGCTGTTCGAGTCGGCCATCGCGCCCCACCTCGGGGCCGACCGCGAGGACGTGGCGCTTGGGCCGACCCACGGCGTCGATTTCGGCGTGCTCTCGCTGGCCGACCGGATCGTCGTCATCGCCGCCGACCCGCTCTCGATCCTCCCGGGGCTCGGCGCCGAGCGCGCCGGCCGGCTCGCCCTCGACATCGTGCTGGCCGACGTCGCCGTCTCCGGCATCGCGCCGACCCACGTCGCGGTGACCCTCACGCTGCCGCCCGCGATGGCCGATGACACGCTCGCGGCGACCTGGCGCGGCCTCGCCGACCACGCCCGAGCCCTCGACGTGGCGATCGTCGCCGGGCACACCGCCCGGTACGCGGGGATCGACACCTCCTGGGTCGGCGGGGCGACCGCCCTCGGGGTGGGCGACCCGGCCGACCTGATCCGCCCCGACGGCGCCCGGCCCGGCGACCGGCTCGTCGTCTCGACCGGGCCGGCGGCCGAGGTCGCCGGCCTGTTCGCCCACCTGTTCCCCGACCAGCTCGACCTCGCGGCCGGCCAGCTCGACGCGGCCCGCGACCGCCTCGACGACATCGAGACCGTCCGAGACGCCCTGGCCGCCGCCCGGGCCGGCGACGTCTCGGCGATCCACGACGCGACGGAGGGCGGCCTCGTCGGGGCGCTCTGCGAGATGGCGGACGGGGCTGGCGTCCGGTTCGAGGTCGACCGAGGGGCCGTCCCGATTCAGCCGGGCGTCGCCGCGGTCTGTCGGGCGATCGACGTCGACCCGTGGGTCGTCACGAGCGCCGGGACGCTGGTCGTCGCCGTCGCCCCGAGCGACGCCGACGCGGTCGTCTCGGCCCTGGAGCGGGCGGGCTCACCGGCCGCCGCCGTCGGCTCGGTCGTCGCCGGCGACGGCGTTGTGGTCGACGGGGAGGCGGTGGTCCCGCCGGACCAGGACCCCTCCTGGGCCGCCTTCGCGGCGCTCGCCGAACGGGCCTGACGGCCGCTCACGCCGCCAACTGCTCGTACCCGGCGGCCGCCTCCAGGAGCGCCCGCTCGCCGCCGGCCGGGCCGACGAGCTGGAGGCCGACGGGCCGGTCGTCGTCCTCGCCGGTCGGGACGCTGATGGCCGGGTGCCCGGTGAGGTCCGTCGGGTGGGTGCTCCAGTTCACCGGCGGGGTCACCCCGCGCTCGAAGCCGCCGAGCTCGAGGGCCGCCTGCGGGGTCGCGGGCCCGGCCAGCACGTCGACGGTATCGAGGGCGGCGTCGAACTGCGCGGTCAGGGTGGCCCGGACGTTCGTGGCGCGGACGTAGTCGGCGCCACCGCGGTTCCAGAGGAGGTGGGCGCCCAGCGCGAGCATGTCCTTGGGGTTCTCGCCGAGCGCGGTGCCGGCGTCCCCCCTGAGCTCCCGGACCGCGCGCGCCAGCGACGGCTCGACCCGGCCGCGCCGCCACAGGCCGGCGGCGCCCGAGAGGAGCGTCCCCGCGAACTCGACGGGCGCGATGCCCCACCAGGCGGCCTGGGAGTACTCGAGCGCCGGGATGTCGACCGCGACGACGTCCGCCCCGGCCGCCGCCATCGCGTCCACCGCCTCGCTGACGATCTGGCGAACCCCCGGGGCGACCGGCTCGGCGACGAACCGGTCGTCCACGCCGACCGTCAGCCCCGCCAGGTCGCCCTCGAGGTCGCCTGACGGGTCGGGTTGGCCGGCCATGGCCGCGTAGCCTCTCGCCGCCGTCTCGACGTCCGGCGCCAGCGGGCCGACGTGGTCCAGCGAGGCCGCCAACGGCGTCACGCCGTGTAACGGGACCCGGCCGTAGGTCGGCTTGAGGCCGACGATCCCGCAGTAGCTCGCCGGGATCCGCACCGAGCCGCCGGTGTCGGTCCCGAGGGCGAGGTCGACCGTGCCGGCCGCGACGGCCGCCGCACTCCCGCTCGAGGAGCCCCCCGCGACGTGGCCGGGCGCCCGGGGGTTCTCCACGGGCCCGAAGGCGCTCGTCTCCGAGGTGGGGCCGAAGGCGAGCTCGTCCATGTTGGTCTTGCCGACCAGCGTCGCGCCGGCGTCGAGGAGCCGGTCGACGACCGCGGCGTGGCCCGTTGGGACGAACCCCTCGAAGGCCCGTGAGCCGTTGGTGAGCGGCGCCCCGGCGACGCAGGTGTTGTCCTTCACGGCGACCTCGAGGCCCGAGAGGACGCCGTCGGTGCCCGACCGCCGGAGCTCGAACCGCGAACACCAGGCGTTGAACGGATCGTCGTCGGGGTCGTGGGGCTCGACGGCGTAGGCGTCATCGGCCGACCCGGCCGGCTCGACGAGGTCGTCGGGTACCGACCCGAGTCGGTCGTAGACGTCGGCCAGCGCGTCGGCCCGATGGGCCGCAGCGGCCACCGCGTCGGCGTCCAACGGGAGGTCGAGGCGGTCGGCCAGTTCGGCGAGGGTCTCGGCCCCGGGCGCGGTCGTTCCAGCCATGTCGTTCGCCTGGCCCGGCCGTCGCATCAACCTTCGGCCGGCGGGCCTGTTATGGCCGTCGCGGCCCGCTAGCCGGCCGACAGCTCATGGTCCGGCTGGGGCTGACGGGCGACGTGATGCTCGGACGGACGGTCGACGACCGCCAGCGGCGCCGCGACGTCGCCGCGGTGTGGGGTGACCTCCGCGACCGGCTCCAGGGCCTCGACGGCCTGCTCAGCAACCTCGAGTGCTGCCTCTCCACCCGCGGGGCGCCCTGGACCCGCACCTACCGCCCGTTCCATTTCCGGGCCGACCCGAACCGGGCGGTACCGGCGCTCGAGGCGGCCGACGTCGACGCCTGCGCGCTGGCGAACAACCACCTCCTCGACTTCGGGCCGACGGCCCTCGCGGACACCCTCGACCACCTCGACGCGGCCGATATCGCCCACGCCGGGGCCGGTCGAACCCTCGACGAGGCGCTGGCGCCGGCGACGTTCGCGGCGGGCGGCCTGGACGTCGCGGTGGTCTCGTTCACCGACAACACGCCCGAGTACGCCGCCGATGCGGACGCGCCCGGCGTCGCCCGGGTCGAGTTCGACGTCGAGGACGAGCGGGCCCGCTCGCTCGTCGAGGCGGCCCTCGACCGCGCGCGGGCAGCCGACCCCGACCTCCTCGTGGCGTCGCTGCACTGGGGGCCGAACATGGTCGAGACGCCGACGGCCGCGTTCCGGGCCTTCGGCCGGTGGCTCGTCGACCAGGGGGTCGACCTGGTCCACGGCCATAGTGCTCACGTGTTCCAGGGGGTCGAGGTCTACGACGGCGTCCCGATCTGCTACGACACGGGGGACTTCGTCGACGACTACGCCGTGGACGACGAGCTCCGAAACGACCGGAGCTTCCTGTTCGAGCTGACGGCGGCGCCCGACGGATCGCTCGAGGCCCTCCGGCTGGTCCCGACGGCGATCAGCGAGTGCCGGGTCAACACGGCGAGCGCCGACGGGGCGCGCTGGAGCCGCGACCGGATGCGCGAGCTGTCGGCGCCGTTCGGGACGACCTTCGAGCGCGACGGGGCCGCACTCGTGCTATCGCTGTGACCGTCAGCGGTCCCGTAGGGCTTTAGGAATCCGCGGTCTTGCCCCGTCCAGCATGGCGGTCCTGGGCGGGGAGGAGTACTGGCTCGTCCGCTTCGTCTTCCACCGCGGCCTGGCGCTCATCTACCTCGTGGCGTTCCTGGTGGCCGCCCACCAGTTCCGGCCGCTCGCGGGCGAGGATGGGCTCTACCCGCTCGGTGATTTCGTCGACCGGTGGTCGCTCCGAGAGCGCCCGAGCCTGTTCTCCCTGGTCCCCTCGGACCGGGTCATCGGCATCGCCGCGTGGCTCGGCGTCGCCCTCTCGGCCGTGGCCCTGCTCGCCGGGCCCAGCTGGCTCCCGTCGCCCTACGCGGTCCCCGCCTCGATGGCGCTCTGGGCGGTCCTCTGGCTCCTCTACCTCTCGTTCGTCAACGCCGGCCAGCGCTTCTACGCCTTCGGGTGGGAGTCGATGCTGCTCGAGACGGGCTTTCTGGCCATCTTCCTCGGCGCCGGCGACGTCGCGGCCCCAGCCATCGTCATCTGGCTGCTCCGGTGGGTCCTCTTCCGGAACATGTTCGGCGCCGGCCTCATCAAGATCCGCGGCGACGACTGCTGGCGGAACCTCACCTGTCTGGACTACCATTACGAAACCCAGCCGATGCCGAACCCGGTCAGCTGGTTCGCCCACCACCTGCCGAAGCGGTTCCACCGGCTGGAGACGCTCGGGAACCACGTCGTCGAGCTCGCCGTGCCGTTCCTCTACTTCGCCCCCCAGCCGTTCGCGGCGATGGCGGGTGTCGCCACCATCGGCTTTCAGGGCTGGCTCATGCTCACGGGGAACTTCTCGTGGCTCAACGCGCTGACCATCGTGCTCGCGGTGAGTACGTTCAGCGACGGTATGCTGGGGACCGTGTTCCCGGGAACGGTTCCGACCCCGGCCCCGACGCCGGCGTACCTCCTCGCGGCGTCGCTGGTCCTGGCCGTCGTCGTCCTCGCCCTGAGCGTCCGCCCGGCCCGGAACATGCTCTCGCCGACTCAGGTGATGAACACGTCGTTCGACCCCCTGCACCTCGTCAACACCTACGGCGCGTTCGGCTCCGTCACCACGACCCGCTACGAGCTCGTCATCGAGGGCACGCGGGCCAGCGCCCCGACCGACGACGCCGACTGGACCGTCTACGAGGTCCCGGGGAAACCCACGGACCCGGCGAGGCGGCCGCCCCAGATCGCGCCGTACCACCACCGGCTCGGCTGGCAGCTCTGGTTCGCCGCCATGGCGCCGTCGCCCCGGCGGAGCCCCTGGGTGGCCCGCCTCCTCGAGAAGCTGTTGGCGGGCGACGACGCCGTCGAATCGCTGCTGCGTTCGAACCCCTTCCCCGACGAGCCGCCCACGTACGTCCGGATCCGGCGGTTCCAGTACCG
>CAYWNQ010000097.1:0-8305 GCA_964459695.1 uncultured Halobacteriales archaeon
GCGCTCGACGGTCTCGACGTTGTGGGCGAACACGTCCGGGCCGGCGTCGAGGATCTCCGCGACGAGGCGCTCCTCGCCCTGGAAGTCCGGCACCAGCACCTCCACGAGGACGGAGGGGTCGCGGCGCTTGATGGCCCGGATGGTCTCGGCGAAGTGGCCGGCGCCCTGGTCGGGGAGGTCGTCCCGATCCACGGACGTGAGCACCACGTAGTCCAGGCCGATCTCGGCGACGGCGTCGGCGACGTCCTCGGGCTCGTCGGGGTCGGGCGGCTCCATCCCGCCGGTCTCGACGTCGCAGAAGTTGCAGCCCCGCGAGCACCGGTCGCCCAGCAGCATGAAGGTGGCCGTGCCGGGGCCGTCGCGCCCGCTCCAGCAGTCGCCCAGGTTCGGGCAGTTGGCCTCCTCGCAGACCGTGTTCAGGTCGTGGTCCCGGAGCGTGGCCTTGATCTCGGTGAACCGCTCGCCCGAGGGGGGACGCGTGCGGAGCCAGTCGGGCTTCCGGCCGGGCATCGTCTGGGCTCCGGTCGGGTACGGGAAAAATCTGCGGGAACCGTCGGTGTCGCTCCGGACCGACCGGGCAGTCGTGTGAAGGGATCCCGGGTCGTGCCAGGACGGCAGCGTCGCACCGGCCATCCCACTGGGCCGCCCCGAGCATTCCGAACGGACCCAGCCGCGGTTGCGGTGAACCGATCGAGCCCGAATCCTGCACTCGAGCGGGCGACACTGCGGGGGTGGAAGTCGGGTACCTACGCGGAGACTGTGTGACTCGGTCCACGCCCAAACCCGAACGCCTTTCCCGCTCGCAGCCCGCCTTCCGGGCATGAGCGAGTACACGGTGGTCGGCCGGTACCGGGCGCGGGACGGCTGGCAGGCGTTCGAGATCGCCCAGGACGCCGAGAACGAGGACGTGGCCGTCGAGCACACCTACGCGGAGATCGGCTCCTCGCACGGCCTCCGGCGCACCCAGGTCGAGATCGAGGGGGTGGAGGCATGAGCCTCGGTGGTGGCGGCGGCGGTGGCGGCGGTGGCGCGATGCAGGAGATCCAGCAGCAGCTCGAGGCGCTCGAGCAGGAGAAGGAGGCCATCCGGGCCGAGATCCAGCAGGTCCAGGCCGAGAAGGCCGAGATGGACGAGGCGATGGACGCCATCGGGACGCTGGAGACCGGCGACACCGTCCAGGTCCCGCTGGGCGGGGACGCCTACGTCCGGGCCACCGTCGAGGACATCGACGAGGTCGTGGTCTCGCTGGGCGGGGGCTACGCCGCCGAGCTCGGCCAGGACGACGCCGTGTCGACGCTGGAGCGCAAGCAGGACAGCCTCGACGAGCGCATCGAGGAGCTCCAGTCCGAGGTCGCGGAGGTCGAGACCGAGAGCGAGGAGCTAGAGCAGAAGGCCCAGCAGGTCCAGCAGCAGCAGATGCAGCAGATGCAACAGCAGATCCAGGGTCAGCAGCAGGGCGACGACGAGTAGGCGATGTTCGACGGACTGAAGGACAAGCTGGGTACCTTCCGGGAGGACGTCGAGGAGCGCGGCGAGCGGGTCGACGACCCGGAAGACGGGGGCGAGGGTGCCGATGCGGCCGCTGGAGCCGCACCCGACGAGGGCGGCGGGGCGGCGACCCCGTCGAGCGACGGCGACGACGGGACGGACGGCCGGGGCGGCCTCGCCGAGCGCGCGAAGCTGTTCGCCACCGGCAAGACCGTCATCGAGGCCGAGGAGCTCGAGGAGCCCCTCGAGGAGCTGGAGATGGCGCTCATCAAGGGCGACGTCGAGATGAGCGTCGCGAGCGAGATCGTCGAGACGCTCCACGAGGAGCTGGTGGGCGAGACCCGCGCGCAGGTGAAGTCCGCGGGCGTGGTGGTCGAGGAGGCCATCGCCGACGCGCTGTACGACGTCATCAGCGTCGGCCAGTTCGACTTCGACGAGGCCGTCGCCGACGCCGACAAGCCCGTCGTCATCGTGTTCACCGGGGTCAACGGCGTCGGCAAGACCACGACCATCGCGAAGCTCTACCGCTACCTCACCGAGCGGGGCCACGAGACGGTGCTGGCCAACGGGGACACCTACCGCGCCGGCGCCAACGAGCAGCTCCGCGAGCACGCCGAGGCCCTGGACGCCGAGCTCATCACCCACGAGCAGGGCGGCGACCCCGCCGCCGTCATCTACGACGCCGTCGAGTACGCCGAGGCCAACGACGTCGACGTCGTGCTGGGCGACACCGCCGGCCGGCTCCACACCGCCGACGACCTGATGGCCCAGCTGGAGAAGATCGACCGCGTCGTGGACCCGGACCTCACGCTGTTCGTCGACGAGGCCGTCGCCGGACAGGACGCCACCGCCCGCGCCCAGGAGTTCGACGACGCCGCGGCGATCGACGGCGCCGTGCTGACCAAGGCCGACGCCGACTCCCAGGGCGGCGCGGCCATCTCCATCGCCCACGTCACGGGCAGGCCCATCCTGTTCCTCGGCACCGGCCAGGGCTACGACGACCTCGAGCGGTTCGACCCCGCCGTCATCGTCGAACGCCTCGTCGGCGGCGACGAGGGCGACTGAGCCGGCAACGCTGTCCGGTTCTCCCGGGGTGCCCGGACCGCGACGGCCCGGGACACCTCCGCCGTCTCGGGGTCGTGGCCGCCCGGCGCGACCTCGCGCGCGGTGACGGGGCCGGGGCGGGCGAGCCCGGGCGGTCGGACCGCCGTGGCCCGGTCGCAGCCACCGGGGCCCCGCCGGGTGCGACCCAGGTAGCGGCAAGAGGTGTGCGAGCCGGCGACCACCGTCAGCGTTCGCCCGGACGCGGACGTACATGCGTGGGCGGGCGCACGTCGTGGACACGATGAACGCCGTCGAGCGCCACAAGCAGGAGAAACACCCCCTGGACGTGGTCGAGGACGTGCGGGCCTACGCCGACGAGCGCCTGAGCTTCGAGGAGATCGAGGACCGGGCCGGCGAGGGCGAGTGGGAGCGGCTGAAGTGGGCCGGCCTGTACGCCCACGGCGTCCAGGACGGCTACTTCATGCTCCGCACGAAGGTCCCCGGCGGCCGGCTCACGCCCGAGCAGGCCGAGGTCGTCGGCGAGGTGGCCGAGGAGTTCGCCACCGCGCCGGCGGAGCACGGCGGCAGCGAGCAGAACGCCGTCTGGGGCGACGCGTTCCTCGACGTCACCACCCGCCAGGACGTCCAGATGCACTGGATCGAGGTCGAGGACGTGCCCGAGATCTGGGACCGGTACGACGAGGTCGGGCTCACCACGGTGCAGGGCTGTGGCGACTCGGCGCGCAACGTCCTGGGCTGTCCCGCCGCCGGGCTGGACGACCACGAGTGCTTCGACGCCCAGCCCGTCGTCGACGCCGTCTCCGAGTACTTCACCGGCAACCGGGAGTACGCCAACCTGCCCCGGAAGTTCAAGCTGACCGTCACCGGCTGCCGGGAGGACTGCGCGCAGTCACAGATCAACGACGTCGGGCTGACGCCCGCCCGGAGGGCGGTCGGCGGCGAGGAGGTCTACGGCTTCCACGTCCGGGTGGGCGGCGGCCTCTCGGACGGCCCCCGGATGGCCTCGGAGCTGGACGTGTTCGTGCCGCCCGGCGACGCCGTGGAGTTCGCCCGCGCGGTCGCCCAGACGTTCAAGGAGCTGGGCGACCGGACGAACCGGGGCGTCTGCCGGATGCGGTACCTCGTCGAGCAGCTGGGGCCGGAGGCCTTCGAGGCGGCGGTCCGCGACCGGTGCACGGTCGACCTGCCGACGCGGGGCACCGACCTCACCGAGGGCTACACCGGCGACCACGTCGGCGTCCACGACCAGAAACACGACGGACTGGTCTACGTCGGCTTCAACGTCGTCGCCGGCCGGATGGGGGGCGACGAGTTCGCCGCGGCAGCCCGCGCGGCCCGCGAGTACGGCACCGACGACGCCACGGTCCGGCTCGCGACCGACCAGAACTTCCTGGTCAGCCACGTCCCCGCCGAGGAGGTCGACGCCCTGCTCGACGAGCCGTTCGCCCGGACGTACGAGCCCGACCCCGGCCCGTTCACGCGCGGCGCGGTGGGCTGCACGGGCTCGGAGTTCTGCAGCTACGGCATCGTCGAGACCAAGAACCGCGTCTACCGGTGGGCCCGGAAGCTGGACGAGGCCATCGACACGCCCGAGGACCTCGACGTGGTGCGGATGCACATGTCGGGCTGCTCGGCCTCCTGCGCCCAGCCCCAGATCGCCGACGTCGGCTTCCGCGGCGAGACCGTCGCCGTCGAGGACGCCGACGGCGACGAGTCGATCGTCGAGGGCATGGACGTCGGTCTGGGCGGCAGCCTCGGCGCCGACAACGCGTTCCTCGACTGGGTGGAGACCGCGGTGCCCGCCGACGCCGTCGTCCCCGCGCTCGAGGAGCTGTTCGCGGCCTACGTCGACGAGCGCGAGGCCGGCGAGCGGTTCTACGAGTGGAGCCGACGGGTCGACGACGACCGACTCCGGACCGTGATGCAGCGGGCCGCGGCCGACGTCGCCGGCGGTCGCGCCGCGGAGGTGGCCGATGACTGAGGAGGCGGGCGACGGGCCCACCAACGCACCCGCCGACGCGGCGCCGGAGCTCCAGGCCAACGGCGCGGACGGGTCGGCCGGCGACGGGGGAGCGGACGACGGCGACCCTCTCCCCGGCGTCCCGTCCGTGCCGGACGACGACGGGGCCACGAGCGTCCCCCCGGTGGGCGGGTCGTCGGACGCCACGGGACCAGCCCGTGGGGCGGGCAAACCCATCCGGTACTACCGGGCGGAGGCACGAGATTCCGGGTCGACGGGCGGGGACTGTGGCTGTGGGAGCGCCTGCGGCTGTGGCGAGGGGGGCGAGCCGGCCGCCGTGACCGACGGCGGGGCCACGCCGGCCAACGTCGACGCCGACGGGGCGCTCCGGGACGTCGAGTTCACCGAGCCCGCCGAGGGCGTCAGCCAGGACGTCTACGAGACCGCCCCCGACGAGCGCGTCGACCCGCCCGAGGGTGCCGACCTCGACACGCCCGACTACGGCATCCGCGCCGAGATGAACGACATCGAGACGCCCGACGACAAGACGTGGTTCATGGAGCTCGACGCCGCCGTCATCGACGAGGGCCGGTGCATCCAGTGTGGCTCCTGCGTCGCGTCGTGTCCCTCCGAGTCCATCGGCGTCGGCGACGATGGGCTGCCGGAGCTGGTGAAGATGTGCACCGGCTGCTCGCTGTGCTGGGACGTCTGTCCCCGCGGCGGGCTGCGCTACGAGCGCCAGTGGACCATCACCGGCGGCGCGGACAACGTCTCGGGAGCGGGCGACCCCATCACGGAGTTCTCGGCGACGGTCGACGAGGCGTGGCGCGAGGACGCCCAGGACGGCGGCCTCGTCACGTCGGTGCTGGTCCACCTGCTCGAGGCCGGCGAGATCGACGGCGCCCTGGTCGCCACCGAGTCCGACGAGGAGGCCTGGAAGGCCGAGGCGTTCCTCGCCACCACCCCCGAGGAGTGCATCGCCAACGCCGGCAGCGTCTACAACCAGACGATGGCGCTCGGCCACCTCGACCTCGACGACTGGGCGCACAAGCTCGACGTCCCGCCAGAGGAGGCGTCGCTGGCGGTCGTCGGCACCCCCTGCGAGATCGAGGGCATCCGGGCGCTCCAGGACATGGACTGGGAGTACGGCGCACACGACGCCGGCGTCGACGCCGTGGAGTACACCATCGCCCTGATGTGCACGAAGAACTTCAACTACCACCGGCTGATGGGCGAGCAGCTCGAGGAGAAGCGGGACATCCCGCCCGCGGACATCGGGAAGATGGACGTGCTGGACGGCAAGCTGATGGTGTACGACCACGACGGCGCGATGATACTCGAGGAGGACGTCGAGGCGTTCCACGACGCCGCGCTGAAGGGCTGTGACGAGTGTGCGGACTTCACCGGCTACTGCGCCGACCTCGCGGTCGGGTCGGTCGGCTCCAGCGACGAGTACTCCTCGGTCATCGTCCGGACCGAGGCGGGCCTGGACGCCTGGGAGCTGACCGAGCCCGACCTCGACTACCACGACCTGGAGGACCGGTCGGCCATCGGCGGCCTCCAGTCGTGGGACAAGCAGCGGGCGTTCGAGGCCCTCGAGCGCCCGTTCGACCCGGAGGCGCCGCGGTTCATCGACTACACCGACCACGCCGAGGCCTACGGGACGGTTGTCAATCCCCACGAGTCCGAGCACTGATCCCGCCGGGGCGTAATCGGGGCCGACCGCGGGGGTTGCGCCGGCACTGTCCGGATACGACGGTTGCGTTCGTGAGTACCGGCCGTACAGTTCCCGCCCGCTCGACCGCCAGAACTCTCGGGTGATCCCCAAACCGCCACCGCCGACGGCACCGCGTGCGTGACCCTCTGGTACCGCCGGAAAGCCTCCCGACCGTCCGCAACGAGCCTCCCGAGTCCAGCCAGCCGGGGTTTCCAGGTGGTATCGAGAGGGTCGGCTCTAAACTGAACAGCGCCGTTGCGGCGGGCCGAACCTACTTGACGACGGCCGCCGCGCACACGCGCATGCAGATAACCGGCCTCGAGCAGTACCACCTCGACCACGCCATCGACGAGCCGTTCTACCCCACCTGGATCCCGGGGTATCCCCAGAGCTCCCACGAGCTGGAGCTGTTCGCCGTCGAGACCGACGCCGGCATCACGGGCTACGCCGCCTCGCCGTCGTTCGCCGGCGGGCTGGACTACGGCGACGCGCTGTCGCTGTTCCTCCTGGGCGAGGACCCCCACGACGTCTCCGGCATCCTCCGGAAGCTCGACGCCGTGAACCTGGTCGGCCCCCGGCCGTGGCACCTGGAGATGGCGCTGTGGGACATCATCGGCAAGGACGCGGGCAAGCCGGTGTACGAGCTGCTGGGAGGCAGCCGCGCGCCGATCCCGTGCTACGCCTCCAGCGGGGAGGTCCAGCCCGCCGACGAGCGCATCGCGTACGTCGACGAGCGCGTCGACGAGGGGTTCGAGGCGGTGAAGCTCCGGGTGACCGAGGTCGAGCACATCGACGTCGTCCGGGCGGTGCGGGAGGCGTTCCCCGACCTGACCCTGATGGTCGACGCCAACAAGGGCTGGGCGGTCCGGGTGATGGACGAGGAGCCCCGGTGGAGCTACGGCGACGCCGTCGAGTTCGCCCGCGGGCTCGAGGAGGTCGGGAACGTCGCGTGGCTGGAGGAGCCCCTGCCGCGCCACGACTACGACGGCTACGCCCGGCTCCGGGAGACCGTCGACGTGCCCATCGCCGGCGGGGAGTTCAACAACGGCACCCACCACTTCCGGGAGTTCGCCGACCGCGACGCGCTGGACGTCTACCAGCCCGACGCCGCGCTGGCGACCGGCGTCCGGGGGGCCACGGAGGTCGCCGCGCTCGCCCGCGACCACGGCGCCCGGTTCGTCCCCCACACCTGGACCAACGCGCTGGGGTTCGCCGCGAACCTCCAGGTGATGACCGCCGTCGACAGCCCGTGGTGTGAGTACCCCATGGAGCCGCCGTGGACGCCCGACGTCTGGTCGTTCATGCTCGACGACGAGGACGTGTTCGCC
The DNA here is from genome assembly GCA_964459695.1 of uncultured Halobacteriales archaeon. Classification (GTDB taxonomy): domain Archaea; phylum Halobacteriota; class Halobacteria; order Halobacteriales; family Haloarculaceae; genus CAYWNQ01. Next base: position 7,559 of record CAYWNQ010000097.1, read on the forward strand.
CACGACGACGGCGTCATCCGGGCGCCCGAGGCGCCGGGCCTGGGCGTCGACGTCGACGAGTCGGTGCTGGCGGACGCCGAGTAGGCGACCGGTCCCGGCGTCCTCACACCGGGTCCGGCGCGTCGCCGTCCCACGCCCCGACGTCGCGGTAGAAGTTCAGTAGCGAGTACTGGAGCTTCCCGGGACCGATGTCGATGAGTTCCTCGCGCTCGCCGTCGGGGAACGTGTCGTGGACGCTGTACTCGCCCAGGTCGTCGGCCCGGGCCGCCGTGTAGCGCTCGTCGACCAGCAGCCTGGCGCCGAAGTCCTCCGGCGACCGGACCACCCGCCCCAGCGCCTGGCGGGTCTTCCGGACGGTGGGGATCTCGACGGCGTAGCGCCAGCCCGCCGACTCGTCGCGCCGACCCGCGGCGCCGCCACCCCCGCCGCCGAACGCCGCGGCGTAGGCGTCCTGGACGGCCTCCATCCGGTCGTCGAGGTGGGGGTAGGGCACGCCGACGACCGCCACGGTGCGGGCGTCGCCGTCGTCGTAGCTGACGCCCTCGGCCAGCGTGCCCCACAGCGAGGTGAACAGCACGCCGTCGTCGTCGGCGACGAACTCCTCGCGCAGCGACTGGGCCCGGACGCCGGGCCGGTCGAGGTAGGGCGTCCCGTCGGTCTCGACCCGGTCGTAGTAGCGCTCGGCCTCGGCGTAGCTGGGGAAGAACGCGAGCGTGTTGCCCGGCGTGAACCGGACGGCGTCCTCGA
>CAYWNQ010000098.1:0-8303 GCA_964459695.1 uncultured Halobacteriales archaeon
CGGGTGGCGCGAACGAAGTGAGCGCAACCGAACGGGCGAGCGGAGACCGAAGGGAACCGCGAGGCGGGTTGCGCGACCTGCGAGGCCGACCGAAGGGAGGCCTCGGTCCGGCCGAGCGGCGACGCCGCGAGGCGAGAGAGCGACGCCGGCGGCTACGTCCGCTTGACGACCCACATCGCCGCGCCCCCGCCGATCCCGAGCGCGAACCAGTAGGAGGCGAAGCGATAGACCAGGGCGACCGCGAACGCCGGCGCCGCCCCGATGCCCGGCACCACCGCGATGAGCAGCGCCACCAGCGCGATCTCGACGCCCCCCAGGCCGCCGGGCGAGGGAACCAGCCCCGCCAGCGTCGACGCCGGGACCACGAACAGCACCAGCCACGGCTCCATGGTGAGCCCGAGCGCCCGGGCGGCGAAGTACAGCGGCAGCGCGAAGAAGATCCAGCCGACGTAGGCGAACGCCACCGCCTGTGCGAGCGCGTGGCGGTCGGCGGCGATGCGGCCGAACGCGGCGTAGAGGTCGTCGATGCGCTCGCTGACGGTCGCCACGTCGAGTCGGCTGGTCCGGCGGGCCAGCGGCTCGCTGGCGCCGAGGACCGCCGACCGCACCCGGTGGCGGAACCGCCAGCCGGTCACCACCACGGCCGGGACCCCCACCGCCATCCCCAGCAGGCCCCACACCAGCGGTCGGACCGCCTCCGGCAGCTCCGCCCGGAGCAGCAGCACCGACAGACCGACGCCGGCGAAGCTGAAGAACGGCAGCAGGTTGAGCATGTCGGCGGTGACCACCGAGGCGAGGCTCTCCTCGTAGGAGGCCTCGGTGTCGCGGGCGAGCACGTACGCGATGAACGGCTCCCCGCCGGCCTGGCCCAGCGGCGTGACGTAGTTGGCGAACGTCGCGGCGAGGTAGGTGACCGACAGCCGGCTGTACGGGACCTCCACGCCGGTGACCTCCAGCACCACCTGCCAGGCCTTCCCCCAGGAGAGCAGGCAGGCCAACGTCGAGAGGCAGGCCACCGCGACCCAGGCCGGATCGGCGCTGGCGAGGCTGCGCCGGAGTGCGGCCTGGCCGACGGCCTGGGCCGCCAGCACGAGGACGATGCCGGCGATGCAGAAGCCCACGAGCGTCTTGACCAGGGTCTCGCGCGTGGCGAAGTCGGCGACGCGGTTCGGGGTCACTATTCCACGTACCCGAGGTCCTGGAGGCGGCTCCGGGCGTCCTCGCTCATGCCCGACAGCGCCTCCCCGGGGTCCGCGGTGGCCGCCCCCCACTCGCCGCCTGCCGCGGACTCGAACGCCGACAGTGCCGCCTCGGCCTCGGCGACCGCCGGGTCCTCGCCGGGGGCGACCCGCTCCGTCTCCCCGGGGTCGCGGTCGAGGCGGTAGCCCTCGTCCGGGATGCGCTCGTTGCGGACGTACTTGGCGTCGGGCCGGCGAGCGGCCCGCATCCGGGAGTAGAACCGCGACCCCCGGTCCAGGTCGATGCCGGCCTCGGCGGCCTTGGACTCGAGCTGTTTCAGCTCGACGACGGGCCGGTGGTACTCGACGAAGCCGTAGTCGCCGTCGGCGAACGCCCGGTAGTCGGCTGACAGCAGCGAGCGGGCGGGTTCGAACGACCCGTCGCCGGGTCGCACCCCGGCGTCGTCGAGCACCGTGTGGTAGACGTCCTGCAGCTCGACGGTGGTGTCCTCGTCCCGGCCGGGCTCGACGTCGGGGTGTTTCACCAGCAACGGGACGTTCACGAGGGGGTCGTACAGGTTGAACTCGTGGCCGTAGAGGTCGTGTTCGCCGTGGAGCTCGCCGTGGTCGGCACAGACCACGACGGTGGTGTCCTCCCAGTGGCCCTCCGCCCGCATCCAGTCGAACAGCCGCTCGAGCTCGGCGTCCATGTGGCGGATCTCGGCGTCGTACAGGCCGCGGATCGCGGCCCACTCGTCGTCACCGATGTCGCGGGCGCCGGAGTTGAACTCCTTGGAGTTCTGGCACACCTCCGTCGGGTCGACGCCCGGCGCGAACTGCTCGCGGTACTCCGCCGGCGGGTAGTACGGCAGGTGGGCGTCCATCAGGTTGACGAACGCGAAGTACTCGCCGTCGGCGTCGTCGATGAACGACCGGACGCGGTCGACGACCTGTGGCGTCTTCGAGTCGGCGCCGTCGCCGCCGGCCAGCCGCTCGTGGACCGCGTTGCCGACCTCGACCAGCCGGTCGGCGACGCCCCGGAGCCGGTCGCTGTCGTTGACGAGCTGCCAGAGGTCCGCCAGCGCGCCCGAGAGGAAGTCGCCGGGCATCACCTCGAAGAAGTTGTCCTGGTCGTCGAATCCGGCGGTCAGTCGAGTGTACGGCGTGATCCAGGCGTTCGAGGAGTAGCAGGCGGTCTCGTAGCCCGCCGCCGACAGCGACTCCGCGAGGGTCTCGAACTCCTCGTCCAGGTAGGGGTCCTCCTGGGTCGCGCCGTGCTCGCCGGGGTAGAGCCCGGTGAACAGCGACGCGTGGACCGGGAGCGTCCAGGGCGCGGGGGCGACGGCCTGCTCGTAGACACGGGCCTCCTCGGCGAACGACGCCAGGCCGGGCGTCGTGGGCCGGTCGTACCCGTACGGGGTGAGGTGGTCCTTCCGGACCGTGTCGAGCACGACGACGAGGACGTTCCGGCCCGTGTCGTCGCTCATACCCGGGACTGTACGTGGGTCCGAATAAAGCCCGCGGAACTGCTCAGAAGGGGGCCTCCGGCCCCTCGTCGTCGCTGTCCTCGCCCTCGTGGCCGGGGAACGACGGCGACGTGCCGCCGCCGGCGCCGCCGGCCATCCCCTCGGACCCACCCATGCCCGTCGACGCGTTGACGGTCTCGATCTCCGGGATCTCCTGGGTCATCCGGCTCTTGATGGCCTGGATCGTCATCGGCGAGATGCCACAGCCCGAGCAGGCGCCGCCGAGCTGGATGGTGACCTCGCCCGTCTCGCGGTCGAGGTCCTGGATGGCGGCGCTCCCGCCGTGCATCTGGATCTGCGGGAAGTTCCGCCGCAGGAAGTTGCTGATGGACTCGCGGAGGTCGTCGTCTGCGTCCTGGGCGTCCGTGCTCATGGTCGCGGCTACGCGGTGACCACGCTTAGGCCTTGTGCCATGCCGGGTCTCCGTTGATGGTCGTGGGTCCGGGGGCTCGGCGGGACGTCGCCTGAAGCCGGACGACCACCCGACCACCACCCCGGCACGAACGCCAGTGACAAGGCCACCCCGAACCACCACGGGACATGGCCGACGACGCGGAGTCAGTCCGGACCTGGCTCGTCGAGCGGCGCTACTCCGACCGGGGGCTGGTGACGCTGGTGTACGCCACGCCGGACGGCGACCGGGCGCTCACCCGGGAGCTCTCGCCGGCGGTGCTCGACCGGACGGCGGTCACCGCCGCCCGGACCGTCGCGGACGAGCGCCTCTCGCCGGTCGACGACGCCGACACGCGCGAGCGCTACCGCCACGAGGCCGCGCGGATGGCCGACTCGCACGACCCCGACGACACCGTCTGAGACCCGCCGTCGAAGCCGTGGGTATATACGCGAAGCCGCCACACCGCCGCCCATGGCCGCCATCGCGCTGCGGGACCTCCGCAAGGAGTTCGGCGACGTCGTCGCCCTGAACGGCGTGGACCTGACCGTCGAGGAGGGCGAGGTGTTCGGCTTCCTCGGCCCCAACGGGGCGGGCAAGTCGACGACCATCAACGTCCTCCTGGACTTCGTCCGGCCGACCGGGGGCAGCGCCGAGGTGCTGGGCCACGACGCCCAGGACGACTCGGTCGACGTCCGCCGGCGGACCGGCGTGCTCCCGGAGGGGTTCGGCGTCTACGAGCGGCTGACCGCCCGCCAGCACCTCGAGTTCGCCATCGAGTCCAAGGAGGCCGGCGAGGAGGCCGACCGCGTGCTCGAGCGCGTCGGCCTGGCCGACGCCGCCGACCGCACCGCCGGCGGGTTCTCGAAGGGCATGCGCCAGCGCCTCGGCCTGGGGCTGGCGCTGGTGGGCGAGCCGGACCTGCTCATCCTGGACGAGCCCTCGACGGGCCTGGACCCCAACGGCGCTCGCGAGATGCGCGCCATCGTCCGGGAGGAGGCCGAGCGTGGCGCGACGGTGTTCTTCTCCTCGCACATCCTGGGCCAGGTCGAGGCGGTCTGCGACCGCGTCGGCATCCTGCGGGACGGCGAACTCGTCGCGGTCGACACCGTCGCCGGGCTGCGCGACGCCGTCGGCACCGGCTCGACCCTCGAGGTCGAGGCCGACTCCCTCCCGCCGGCGGCGGTCGAGGCCGCCCGGGACGTCGCCGGCGTCTCGGAGGCAACGGTCGACGGGACCACGCTCACGGTCGCCGTCGAGGACGCCGCCAAGACCGACGTGCTCGACGCCCTCGAGTCGGCGGGGGCCGACGTCGCGAACTTCACCACCCACGAGGCCTCCCTGGAGGAGCTGTTCGCCGCCTACACCGAGGGCGGCGTCGATGTCCCTGGGGACGACGGGGGGACAGAGGCATGAGCTGGGTCGCCATCGCGCGCAAGGACTTCCAGGACGCCATCCGGTCGCGGGTGCTCATCTCGCTGTCGGTGTTCTTCGTGGTCCTGCTCGGGGGCGTCTCGGGGGTGTTCGGCTACCTTGTCCGCGACGAGGGCGGCGGGTTCACCTCCCAGGCGCTGTTCGGCGTCTTCGGCCGGGCCGGCGAGGGCATCCAGTTCTCGTTCGTGGGCTTCCTCGGGTTCGTCCTGGGGTTCATCGCGCTCATCACCGCCTACAACTCGATCGTCGGCGAGCAGGAGTCGGGGACCCTGAAGATCCTGCTCTCGCTGCCCCACACCCGGCGCGACGTCGTGGTGGGGAAGCTGGCCGGCCGGGCCACGGTCGTCGCCGTCCCCGCGCTCGCCGGATTCGTGGTCTCGATGCTCGTGCTGGTCGCGTTCGGCGTCGCGGTCGACGTCCAGACGCTCGTCCCGCAGGTGTTCATCACGCTGCTGTTCGCCGTGGTGTTCGTCGCCATCGCCGTCGGCATCTCCGCGGCCTCCGAGACCAACCGACAGACCACCCTCACCGCGGTCGGGCTGTACGTCCTGTTCTCGTTGTTCTGGGCGTCGCTCACCAGCGCCGTGCCACGTGGCCTCTCCTGGCTGCTCGACCAGGTCGGCGCCACGCCCCTCGGCACGGAGACGAGCGTGAAGATCGCACTGGCGATCAAGTGGTTCAACCCGATGCGGGCCTACGAGGCGCTCGCTGCCGGGCTGTACGCGGAGGGAACCGTGGCCGGTCGGGCGCTGGTGGTCAACCCGACCCAGACCCAGGTGCTCTGCCGGCTGGCCGACGGCCAGCCCAGGATCACCGAGACCGGCACGGTCGCCTGCCAGAACCCCACCGGGGATCTCCCGCTGTACTTCTCGGACCCGGCGATGGGCCTCGTGCTCGTGTTCTGGCTCGTCGTGCCGCTGGTGTACGGCTACTACGTGTTCGAGCGGCGGGACCTTTGAGCGGCCGGTGGCGTGAGCGAAGCGAACGCCACCGGACGGGCGAGCGGCGAACACCGTGAGCCGCGAGCGCACGCGACCCGCTCGCCCGATCGGTGGCCTCGCTCACTTCGTTCGCTGCGGCCACCCTACTCCGGTTTCAACCCAGCACCCTGCACGCGCATCACGCTCTCGCCGTCGGGGAGGTTCGGGGCGTCGACGAGCCGCACGATGCGCTTGTCCTGCTTGGACTTCTTGAGGTAGATCCGGAACGTCGACTTGTGGCCCAGGATGTTGCCGCCGATCGGCTTGGTGGGGTCGCCGAAGAACGAGTCGGGGTTGGACTGGACCTGGTTGGTGACCACGACGGCGGCGTTCTGGAGGTTGCCGACCTTGTCGAGGTCGTGGAGGTGCTTGTTGAGCTTCTGCTGGCGGTCGGCGAGTTCGCCGCGGCCGACGTACTCCGCGCGGAAGTGGGCGGTCAGCGAGTCGACGCAGAGCAGCCGGACGGGGTAGTCGTCGTCCTCGTACTCGGTGGCTATCTCCTGGGCCTTCTCGGCCAGCAGGATCTGGTGGTTGGAGTTGAACGCCTTGGCCACGTGGATCTTGTCCAGGACCGACTCGACGAGCGTCTCCATGGCGTCCTCGTCGCCGGGCTCGCCGTCGATGTCGCGGTCGTCCATCGCGGCCTGGATGGCCTCGTCGGGGAGCCCGCGCACCATCTCGTCGATGCGCTCGGGCCGGAACGTGTCCTCGCTGTCGACGAACACCGCCCGGCCGTGGAGGCCGCCCTCGGCCCGGGGGAGCTGGACGTTGACCGACAGCTGGTGGGTCACCTGGGACTTGCCGGCGCCGAACTCGCCGTACACCTCGGTGATGGACTGGGTCTCGACCCCGCCGCCCAGCAGGTCGTCGATCTCGGGGACCAGCGTCTCCAGCTTGCCGATCTTCTCGCGGCGCTCGAGCACGTCGGCGCCGGTCTCGAAGCCGCCGATGTCCGCCGCATCGCGCGCGGAGTCGATGATGTCGTGGGCCGACGACTCCCCGACGTCGGCGGTGTTGGAGAGCTCGCCGGGGCTCGCCACGGCGATGGACTGGTAGGACTCGTACCCGTTCTCGCGCAGCTTCTCGGCGGTCGCCGGGCCGACGCCCGGCAGGTCCTCGAGTTCTTCGGCTGTCGCCATGGTCGCCGGTGTGGCCCCCTGCCACATAAATACTCGTTAACAGGGAAGTGGAAGTGGAACGGGCCGACTGGCGACGGACGGGACTCAGGTGGACGGGAGGTTTATCAGAGTGCGGTCGCCGGGACCGGAGGCGCGCTACCGGCGCCGCCGGAGCGTCACGAGCGCGGCGGCGAGCAGCGCGACGACTGCGACCACCACGCCGAAGCCGGGGCCGCTCCCGACCGTCGGCGTCCCGCCGTTGCCGCCACCACTCGTCGGGGTGGCCGTCGCGGTCGCTCCGTCCCCGCCCTGGGTCGGCGTCGCGGTCGACCCGCCGTCACCACTCGTCGGCGTCGCGGTGGGGCCGCCCCCGCCGCTGGTCGGCGTGGCGGTCGGACCGCCCCCGCCGCTGGTCGGGGTCGGCGAGGCCGTCGCGGTGGGCGTCGGCGTCGCGGTGCTTCCCTGCGTGGGCGTGGCCGTCGGGGTCGGCGTCGACGAACCGCCGTCGGTCGACGGCGGCGGGCCCATCATCTCGATGGCCGCCTCGCGGTCCGGGCACTCGCAGATCGGGAAGTAGTGAGTCCGGAGCTGCACGACCCCCGTGCTCCCGTCGGACAGCGTGCCGTTGGTCTTGCCGCGCCACTGGTACCAGCCGGCCTCCGAGGGGTTGGTGTAGCAGTCCTCGACGCCCGCCACGATCTGGTCCTCGGGGCTCAGGTGCGTCGCCGCGCGGAGCTGGCCGTCGGTGAGGTCGACGGTGATGCGGTGGCGGAGCTCGTAGGTGTTCTCGAAGAACTCCGTGAGGTCGGTCTCGAACTCGCGCCCGGGGTTGTCGTTCCCGCGGTCGATGCCGGCGAAGGCCGCGTTGGGCACCTCGCACTGGCGCATGTCGTACTGCCCCGAGGTGTCGCCGTGGACGACGTACCTGACCGGGTCGAGCGTCCCCTCCGCGGCTTCACCGCCGTAGGCGAACTGGAGGTAGCTCGCGCCGGTGTCGCCGGGCATGTGGCCGTTGTAGGGGTCACAGTCCTGACTGGCCCCCTCGTTGCCGACGTCGTCGGAGGGCGTCTCGGAGTTCGATCGACAGGTGTCGTGGCGCTGGCTGTCCTGGGCCAGCGACGACTCGCCGTCGTCGTACGGCCGCACCGTGTAGTTGCCCTCTGCGCCGTGGGCGGCGCTCGCGACGCCCGGGGCCGTCCCGGCCGAACTCCCACCGAGGTCGCTCACCACGGCGGGGGTGGCGCCGACGACCGACACCGCCAGCAGCACCGCGACGAACAGCGTAGCAAGCCTGCCGATAGCTGGCATGGCGGCGGGTGACTCGGAACAGTCCCTTCAAGATTCTGCCGGCACAATCCAGGCTGTTTTTACGGGCCGGGTTGCGGTCCGGGTACCCAACCGCCGGCGGGCGGGTGGAGCGCGGCCCTACCGGCGCCGCCGGAGCGTGACGAGCGCAGCGGCGAGCAGCGCGACGACTGCGGCCACCACGCCGAAGCCGGGGCCGCTCCCGACCGTCGGCGTCCCGCCGTTACCGCCGCCGTCGCCGTCGGTCGGCGTCGCGGTGGCCGTCGGGGTCGAGCCGTCGCCGTCGGTCGGCGTCGCGGTGGCCGTCGGGGTGGGCGTCGGCGTCGCGGTGGGGCCCTGCGTGGGCGTGGCCGTCGGGGTCGGCGTCGACG
>CAYWNQ010000099.1:0-8222 GCA_964459695.1 uncultured Halobacteriales archaeon
CCGCGGCCGAAGCCCGACAGCGGCGCGACGTAGTCGACGCCGTGGCGGTCCTCGATGGACTGGGCGCGGGCCCGCGACACCGACGGTACGCGGTCGTCACGGCGGGTGCCGTCGGCCACCACGTCGAAGTCGCCGGCGGCCACCCGCTCGAGGGCGGCCTCGTGGACCAGCTGGATGCCGTTGCGGGGGAAGCCGTCCTCGGCCATGACCGCGACGGCCTCGTCGGCGACCTGGCGGTCGAGCTCGACGGCCTCGAACGGGAGGTCCAGCGCGTCGGCGACCTCGCCGGCCCGCTCGGCGGCGTCGGTGACGCCGAAGTGGGCACAGACCAGCGTCACGTCGTAGAACGGCTCGGCGACGAGCGCCGCGAGCGAGGAGTCCTTCCCGCCGGAGAACAGCAGCCCCAGGTCCATCGCCCGTGGCGCGTCACCGCCGCCTGATGTTGAAGTCCTGCGAGTCGGGCTTGAGCTCCTGGAGGAGCTCCTTCATCTGGTCCTCGTCGATGCGGTTCTGGAGGCGGCCGCTGCGGGCCAGCGCGACGACCTGCTGCTCGACGCGCTCGCCGAACTCCGGCTTGGACATCTTCACCGAGTTGAGCCGCTGGCGGGCGCTGTCGGTGAGGTTCTGGCGCAGGATGGCCTTCTTCTGGGCCTCGGCCTCCTGGCGCTGGGCCTCGGCGGCCTCGGCACCCTCCTGGGACTGGCGGTCCTTGAGCTCCTCGAGCTTCTCCTCGCGGATCTCCTCGAGTCGCTCGTCGTCGGGGTTCTCGCTCATACCACCCGGTTACGTGGCCCGCCCGAAAACGATTTCGCCCTCCGGTCGAGGGTGCCGGGGGCTCAGGGCGGCTCGCGAGGCCCGCGCTCGGGGCGATGCTACCGCCGGACGGCCCCGAGGCGGAGCGGGTCACGTCGCAGCCGGTCCGCCGATGACGGAGCGGGGGATCGCGGCCGATGGGCGGCACCGCGCCGTCGTAGCGCTTATTCCCCGCGCCGCGACACAGGGGAGTAATGGACGGGGGTTGGCAGTACAGGGTGGCCGGGGTGGTCGGGACCGCCGCCATCGCCGGCCTGTCGGTCGCCCTGGTCAACCACCCGATGGTGCAGGACGCCATCGCCGTCGTGCCGGTGCTGGGCACCCTCCGTGGAACCCCAGGCAGCGGGTGGGAGCTCCTCCTGGAGGCGGCCACGGCCGCGCTGGTGGTCACCGTCGCCCTGGGCCCGCTGTACCGGCCGCGGCCCCGGCGCATCCTCGACGTGGCGATGACCGCCGCGCGCCGGACGACGCTGGCCGTCCTCGCGCTCGCGACCATCGGCTACTTCGACTACAGCTACCGGCTGCCCCGGGCGACGCTCATCGTCGCGGGGGCGGTGATGCTGGTCGCCGTCCCCGCGTGGTTCGTGGCGATCCGGCGCCGGCCGACCGGGAGCGGCGACCGGGTCCTCGTGGTGGGCGACGACCCGGCGACGATGGACGACATCCTCGCCGCCGTCGCCGGGGACGTGGTCGGCTACGTGTCGCCGCCGTCGGCGTACGACACGGGCGCCACGGGGGACGCGGCACCCGGATACGCCGACGGCGGCGCCGACCTCGCCGGGCTGGCGAACCTCGGCGGCCTCTCGCGGCTCGACGAGATACTCGTCGACCACGACGTCGACACCGCGGTCCTGGCGTTCGCCCGGCCCGACCGCGCGGAGTTCTTCGGCACGCTGGACACCTGCTTCGAGCACGGTGTCGCGGCGAAGGTCCACCGGGACCACGCCGACGCGGTGCTGACGCGCGGCGTCGGTGCCGGCGAACTGGTCGACATCGACCTGGAGCCGTGGGACCCCCTGGACCACGTCGTCAAGCGGGCGTTCGACCTGGCGTTCGCGGTGGTCGGGCTCGTGGTGCTCGCCCCGGTCTCGCTGGTCGTCGCCGCCGCGCTGAAGCTCGAGGACGGCGGTCCCGTGCTGTACAGCCAGGAGCGCACCGCCGCCTTCGGGGACACGTTCACCGTCTACAAGTTCCGGACGATGACCGTCGGCGCGGAGCAACCCGACCCCACGGCGGACCCCGAGGACGACCGGGTGACCGCCGTCGGTCGCGTGCTCCGCCGGACCCACCTCGACGAGATTCCCCAGCTGCTGGCCATCCTCCGGGGCGACATGAGCGTCGTCGGCCCGCGCGCCGTCTGGACCGACGAGGAGCACCACCTCGAGGCCGCCACGGTCGACTGGCGCAAGCGGTGGTTCGTCCGGCCCGGCCTGACCGGGCTCGCACAGATCAACGACGTCACCAGCACCGCGCCCGAGGAGAAGCTCCGGTACGACGTGGAGTACATCCGGCGCCAGTCGTTCTGGTTCGACCTGCGCATCGTCGTGCGCCAGCTGTGGATAGTGCTCTCGGACATCGGACGGACCCTGACCTCGCGATGAGGGTCCTCCGCGTCGCCCAGAAGCTGTATCCCGACGTGACCGGCGGTGGCCCCTACCACGTCCACGCGATGAGCCGCGACCAGGCCGCCGCCGGCCACGACGTGACGGTCCTCACCGTCGGCCGTGACGACGGCCTGCCCCGCCGCGAGACCCGCGACGGCTACACGGTCCTCCGGCGGCCGGCGACGGTCGAACTGCTCGGCAACGAGATCTCGCTGGGGGTCGCGAACGCCCTGCGTCGCGTCGGCGAGTTCGACGTCGTCCACGCCCACTCGCACCTGTACGTCTCGACGAACCTCGCCACGGCGTCGGCACGCCTGGCCGACGTGCCCCTGGCCATCACCAACCACGGCCTGTTCTCCCAGACAGCGCCCGAGCCGGTGTTCGAGGCCTACCTCCGGACCCTGGGTCGGCTCACGTTCGACAGCGCCGACGCCGTGTTCTGCTACACCGGCGCCGACCGCGACCGGCTGCGGGCCTACGGCGTCGACGCCCGCGTCGCCGTGGTCCCGAACGGCGTCGACACCGGCCGGTTCCACCCGGACGGGCCGGTCGACGACCGCGTCGCCGGCGACCCCGCCGTGCTGTTCGTCGGGCGGCTGGTCGAGGGCAAGCGACCCCGGGACGCCGTCGCGGCGCTGGCCCGGCTCCGCGAGCGCCGGCCGGCCGCGAGGCTGACGGTCTGCGGCGAGGGGCCGCTGGCAGCGGCCGTCGGGTCGGCGGCCGCCGAGTTCGGTGTCGGCGACGCGGTCGACCTGCTGGGTCACGTCCCCCACGGGGAGATGCCGGGCGTCTACCGCGGCGCCGACGCGTTCCTGTTGCCGAGCCGCGCGGAGGGATTCCCGCGGACGGTCCTCGAGGCGATGGCCACCGACGTCCCGGTGGTCGTCTCGGACCTGGCCGGGCTGGGAGCGGTGGTCGACGGCGCCGGCGAGACCGTCCCGGTCGGCGACGTCGCCGGGTTCGCGCGGGCGCTGGACTGCGTGCTCGCTGGCACCGGGCGCTCGCCCCGGGACGTGGTGGCCGACGACCACGCCTGGGCCGACACCGTGGCGGAGACGACACGCGTGCTGGCCGAGATCGCCGACGGGGGGACCGGCCGATGAGTCGGCTGCTCGCGGCGCTCCGGGACTCGCCGGCCGGGAGCCGCCGGGTCCAGCTCGCGCTCGTGGCCCTCGCGCTCCTCGCGAGTGCTGCCGTCGCGCTACGTCACCGGCCCGGTGCCGCCGTCCACCTCGCCGGGTTCCTCGTCGTCGCCCTCGCCGTCGTCGTGGCGGTCCGGCCCCACGCCGAGCGCGCGGCGGAGCGGGTCCGGAAGTAGCCCCAGCCACCGGGTCAGGACCGGGGCGGCGACGACGCAGAGCAGGAAGACGACGGGGATGCGGTGGCGGATCGTGGTCCCGAAGTTCGAGTCCACGAGACCGTAGCCGACGACGCCCGCGAGGTAGGCCGTCACCACCAGGGCCAGGACCGGCCGGCGATGGTCGACCCGCCGGGCGGCCACAAGGGCGGCGACGAGGAGGACGACCACGACCAGCGACTCCGCCGCCGCGACCGCGGCGAAGGCCCCGTCGACGTGGGTCGGGAACGGCGCGAACTGGAAGTACACCGCCCGGACCGGCGCCACCACCAGGACCTCGAGGACGCCGCCGTACCGGGTGCCGTCGAGGTAGACCGCGTCGCCGACCGACCGGATCGCCAGCTGCCCGTTCATCCACCCCAGGGGCACGACCGGGGCCGCCACCAGGGCGCCGACGACCCCGACCGGCGCGGCGGCCGTGGCGAGGGTCCCGAGGCCCACCGGCTCGTCGGCCGCGGCGTCCACCAGCCTGACCGCCGCCCCGGCCAGGCCGGCGAGCACGACCACCACCAGCAGCTCGTCGCGCAGCCCGTAGAGCAGGACGGCGAGCGGGAGCATCGTGAGGAGCGCGAGCGGGGAGTCGGCGTGGTCGGCCCGGGCCAGCAGCGCCAGGGCGGCGAAGAACGCGACCACGACGAGCGTGTCCCGCATCGGCACGGTCAGGAAGACGAACGGCACCGGGAGGAACAGGACGGGGAGCACCGCGCCGTCGACGGCGTCGCGGCCTGGGTACAGCCGGCGGACCAGGTAGCCGACGGGGACGACGAGCAGCACCGCGAGCAGGCCGTTGACGACCGCCAGGACGGTCGGGTCGGCGCCGAACAGCTCGTACAGCCCGGCCTGGAACGGCGCGAACCACCGGACCGGCCGCGAGTGGTGGGGCCGGACGCCGCCGAGGAACCGGAGGGCGGCGACGTGGTACGTCACCACGTCCCAGCGGAACGGGAGCCGCGGCAGCACCACCGTGGCGACGGCGAGGTGGCCCGCGAGCGCGACCGCCCCGGCCCGCCGGAGGACGCGACCGCCGACCCACGCGACGGCGGCGAACGCCACCACGACGGCGACGACCGCGGTGGCGACGGGGTACGGCGCCAGGCCCGGCGGGGGCATGTCCGCGCGGTTCCGGGCGGCGGGTCAATAGCCTGCCGGTCACGCCGACAGGACGCCCCGGCGCCGCAGCCGCCGGTGCCACCGGGCGAAGACGTAGACGCTCCAGAGGAACTTCGCGTGGTCGGCGCGGCCACGGCTGTGCTCGCGGTGCAGCGCCGCCACGGCGTCGACGTCCAGCAGGTCGGTCTCGACGTCCCCGAGCACGCCGTGGAACTCGTCGGCCAGCGGCCCGGCCAGCCACTCGCCGACGGGCATGTCGAACCCCTGCTTGCCCCGGTCCAGCACGGCGTCGGGGAGGCGGTCGGCGAACGCCCGCCGGAGCACCCGCTTGCGGTCACGGGCGGTGATACGGTGGGCCGTCGGCAGCGACAGGGCGTACTCGACGACCCGGCGGTCGAGGAACGGGACCCGCACCTCCAGCGAGGCGGCCATACCCGCGCGGTCGACCTTGTGGAGCAGCTGGTCGGGCAGCCCCAGCCGGGCGTCGACGGCGAGCATCCGGGCGAGGTCGTCCCGGTCGGGGACCGTCTCCCGGGCGTCGTCGTGGGCCGACTCCACGACGCGCCGCCCCGCCGCCTCCGGCTCGAGGGGCGCGGCCGCCGCGAGTGCCGCCCGGTCGGCGATCCGGAGCCAGCCCAGGTGGCGCTCGACGGCGTCGGGCTCGCCGCCGCGGCGGAACTTCCGGGCCTGCCGGCCCAGCTCGCCCAGCCGGGTCGTCCGGTCGACCGGGAGCCGGCCCAGCAGCCGGTCGGTCGCCCGCCGGACCGGCGCCGGGAGCGCGCGGTAGTACCCCGAGAGCTGCTCCCCGCGGTACCGGTCGTAGCCGGCGAACAGCTCGTCGGCGCCGTCGCCCGACAGCGCCACCGTGACGTCACGGGCCGTCTCGCGGGCGACCACGCTCGTCGGCACCAGCGAGGGGTCGGCGAACGGCTCGCCCAGCCGGTCGAGCACGTCGGGGACCGTCTCCCGGACGTCCGCCGGCGTGACCGTGTACTCCGTGTGGTCGGTGTCGTGGTGGTCGGCGACGGTCCGGGCCGCCGCCGACTCGTCGAACCGCGGCTCGTCGAACCCGACGGTGAACGTCCGGACGGGCCCGTCGGCGACGGCGGCCATCGTCCCGACGACGACGCTGGAGTCGACGCCGCCGGACAGGAACGCCCCCAGGGGAACGTCGCTCATCAGCCGGCGCTCGACCGCCGCCTCGACCCGGTCGCGGAGCTCGGTCGCGGCGGTCCCGAGCGAGGGGGTCCGGGCCTCGACGGTCGGCCGGTAGTACCGCCGGCGGTCGACCGAGAGCGAGCCGGCGCCGGCGTCGACGACGGCGAGCTCGCCCGGTCGCAGCTTCTGGACGTTGGCGAACGCGGTGCGAGGCGACGGGACGAACCCCAGCGCGAAGTACGTGCCGAGCGCCGCCCGGTCCAGCCCGCCGAGGGCGAGGTCGGTCTCGAACAGTGCCGGCAGCTCCGAGGCGAACGCCAGGCGGTCCCCGTCGCGGCCCACGACGAGTGGCTTGACGCCCATCCGGTCGCGCGCCAGCAGCAGGCGCTCGCGGTCGGCGTCCCAGAGGGCGAACGCGAACATCCCGTCGAGGTGCTCGCAGACCTCGACGCCGTGCTCCTCGTAGCCGTGGACGATGACCTCAGTGTCGGCGTCAGTCGAGAAGCGGTGGCCGGCGGCCTCGAGGTCCTCGCGGAGCCGGCGGTGGCCGTAGATCTCGCCGTTGAACGCGACCACCACGCTGCCGTCCTCGTTGTCCATCGGCTGGGCGCCGCCGGCGGGGTCGATGATCGACAGCCGCCGGTGGGCCAGGCCGACCGGACCGTCGCGGTAGCTGCCGGCGTCGTCCGGACCACGGTGGGCGAGGCAGTCGTTCATCCGGGTCAGGGTCGCCTCGGCGGGCGGGGAGCCGGGCGACACGACGCCGGCGATGCCACACATCGGACTACCTCTCGGAGGCGCGACGGTTGTAGGTTACCCACCGCGCCCGCGGTCACGCCACCAGCGACCGGTAGAGCCCGCGGTAGTCGGCCGCCATCCGGGCGACGTCGAAGCGCTCGCGGGCCCGGTCGCGGCCGGCGTCGCCGTACGCGTCGCCCGGGTCGGGGGCGGCGAGGGCCTCCAGCGCCGTCGCCAGCGCCGCCGCGTCGCCGTAGGGGACCAGCCGGCCGGTCTCGCCGTCGGCGACCGCCTCGCGGGTCCCCGGGACGTCCGTGGCGGCGACCGGCAGCCCCGCCGCCATCGCCTCGAGGACGGTGACCGGCAGACCCTCGACGCGAGAGGCCGAGGCGAACACGTCGGCCGCCGCGTAGTAGGGGTGGACGTCCTGGACCTCGCCGGTGACGTGCACGCGGTCGGCGACGCCGTGCTCGCGGGCCGACGCCCGGAGGTCGGCCTCGAGGGGTCCGTGGCCCACCAGCACGAGGGCCGCGTCGCCGAGGTCGGCCGCGGCGAACCCGGCGACGAGGTCGCGCTGGGCCTTGTCCGGGACGTACCGGCCGACGCCGAGGACGAGCGACGCGCCGGGCGCGACGTCGAGCGACGTCCTGACCGCCCCGGCGTCGGCGGCCCGGACCAGCTCGGCGAAGCCCGCGACGTCGATGCCGTTGTGGATGGTACACCAGTCGTCGCCGACCGCCCCGGGCGGGTGGGCATCGCCGGTGCACGCCCGCTCGACGGCCTGCGAGACGGCGACGGTGACGTCCTCGAGGGGTCGGGTGAGCCGCTCGGTCGTCCGCACCAGCGGGTGGTAGGCCCTCGGTGCGTTGTGCTGGGTGCTCACGACGGCGGCGTCGCCGACGCTCCGGGCGACCAGCCGGGCCACGGTCTGGGCGTAGGGGAGATGGGCGTGGACGACGTCGACGTCTCCGGCGGCGAGCAGCCGCCGGAGGCGGCGGGCGGCCCGCGGGTCGAACCGGACCGCCTCGCCGAGGTCGTGGACGGTCGCGCCCGCCGCCGCGAGGGGGTCGGCGAGGCTGTCGTCGCCGCCGAACGAGGCCACGGTGAACGAGACGTCGTCCAGCTCGCCGACGAGCTCGACCAGCAGGGTCTCGGCGCCGCCGTATCCCAGCGAGTTGATGACCGCACAGACCTCTATCTCCCGGGCCACGGTCGGGGGTACCACGGGCCGGTAATAAGTGGCCAGGGCAAGCGGGGCCGAGAGTCGGGCAAGTCGCATCACTCAAGACCCAGCCCGGACTGGTGGGGCACGAATGGGCGCCGTCTCGACGGAGCGGCTCGTCCGCGGTCTCCGGAGCCCGAACCTCCTCGGCCGGGAGGCCAACCGGCTGTACCACACGCGTGGCTACACGCGGCCGTACAACACCGACGGGGTGGACGTG
>CAYWNQ010000100.1:0-8108 GCA_964459695.1 uncultured Halobacteriales archaeon
AGGTTCGGGTCGGCGCCCTGCCAGGCGTAGACCACCTGGTCGTCGTCGCCGGCGACGAACACCCGCTCCATGTGGGGCTTCCACTCCTCGTAGACGTCGTGCTGCAGCGTCGTGATGTCCTGGAACTCGTCGATGACGAGGTTCTCGACGCTGGGCAGCAGCGACCGCTGGACCGTCCGCTCGAGCATGTCGGCGAACCCGGTCAGCCCGTGCTCGCCCTTGTAGGCCCGCCAGGCCCTGATGACCTCGGGGACGTCGATGCGGTCGTCGTCGCCGGACCACGTCGGGGTGTACTTGTTGCCGGTCTGGGCCCGGTCGTCGATGTCGGGCGGCAGTCGGACCTCCTCGTCGTTCCACTTGAACGGGACGTCGTACCAGTCGGCGACGTCCCTGCGGGTGCGCTGGAGCCACTGGCTCGTGGCGATGATCTTGTTGCCGATGGTGGTCGACCGGGCCGACCGGCGCCGGTTGCTCTCGTACTCGTCCTCGAACTCGATGCCGTACTCGTCGCAGAACTCGGCCTTGTCGTCCTCGCTCACCACGTCGCCCCGCGAGAGGTTCAGCAGCTCGTAGGCCTTTGCGTGCATCGTGCAGACGTTGCCCTTCAGCGACTTGGGCGTCCGGTCGAGCCGGTCGGCCAGCCGCTCGCGGACCTCGGACGCCGCGGCACGGGTGTACGAGACCACGAGGATGTCCCGGACGGGGACCCCCTCCTCGAGCAGCTCGTCGACCCGGTTGAGCAGCGCCGTCGTCTTCCCGCTCCCCGGGCCGCCGAACAGCCGCGTCACGTGGGGCGCGTCGTCACTCATTGGACCGCTACTGGGGGCGCTGCTGTATAAACGACGTGCTTCGGCCGGGCGACGCGAGCGAAGTGATCGTCGCCGGACGAGCGAGCGGTGAACGGAGTGAACCGCGAGCCGGGCGACGCGAATGGAGCCACTCGCCAGCAGCGCACCACCGTCGCTACACCCGGATCGACCAGCGACTGAAAACCGACCGACCGGGAGCCACCGCGCTCGGGACTACGGCGACCAGCCGCAGACCGAGCACTCGGTCGCCGCGAGGTCGTGGAGGCCGCTGCAGTCGGGACACCGCTTCTTGTTGTGGTCGCGCTGCCAGGAGGCGGGGGTGGTGTCGTGGCCGCGCTCGGAGAGGAACTCGTCGAAGATGTCGTCGTCTGCCGTCGCCATACGTGCTATGGTGTGGCACGACGGGGCATAAATCTGTGGTCCGCGGTAGCTCTTCACAGGGGACGGGCGGGACCGACTGGTCGCTGCCGTTATCCGGCGCGGCGTCCTCGCTCCCCCATGGACCTGCCGCTCGAGCACGTCTCCGAGCCCCCGAGCGCGACCGACGGCCCGGCGCCGGCGGTCGTGGTGCTCCACGGCCGGGGCGCCGACGAGCACGACCTGCTGCCCCTGGCCGACCGGCTGCCCGAGGACCTCCACGTCCTGTCGGTCCGGGCCCCCGACCGCCTGATGGGCGGGTGGACCTGGTACGACATCGACACCTCCGCGGGCTGGACGAACAGCCAGCCCGACGCGGATGACTTCCGGCGGTCGCTGGACCGCCTCGCCGACTTCGTCGACGACGCCGTCGACGCCTACGACCTCGACGCCGACCGCGTCGGTCTCCTGGGGTTCAGCCAGGGCGCCATCACGGCGCTGTCGTCGCTGATCGAGCGCCCGGGGGCCTACCGGTGGGTCGTCGCGCTCAACGGCTACCTCGCCGACGCACACGCCGACGAGGCCGACGCGGCAGCGGGCCGCCCGGTGTTCGTCGGCTGTGGGGAGCGCGACCAGGTCATCCCGCCCGGTCGCGCCGAGGCCGCCGCCGACCGGCTCCGGGAGGCGGGGCTGGACGTGCGGTTCGAGTCCTATCCCGTCGGCCACGGCACGACGCCCGAGGAGGTCGCCGACGTCGCGGACTGGGTCGCAGAGCGGGCCTAGACCTCGACCCCGTAGAGGTCGCCGAACTTCCGGGTGGCGTAGTCGAGGAACGCGTCTGCCGTGAACGGCTCGCCGGTCGCCCGCTCGACCAGCTCGTCGGTCCGGTAGCGCTGGCCGTGCTGGTGGATCTCCGTGGTCAGCCAGTCGTGGATCGGGTCGAACTCGCCGTCGGCGATGCTGTCCTCGACGTCGGGGACGTCCGCCGCCAGCGCCACGTACAGCTGGGCGGCCAGCACCGACCCCAGCGAGTAGGTGGGGAAGTAGCCGAACGCGCCGTGGCTCCAGTGGATGTCCTGGAGGCAGCCGTCGGCGTCGGTGTCGGGCCGGACGCCGAGGTACTCCTCCATTCGGTCGTTCCAGACCGCCGGCACCTCTGCGACGTCGAGGTCGCCCCGGATCAGGTCGCGCTCGATCTCGAACCGGAGGATGATGTGCATGTGGTAGGTCAGCTCGTCGGCCTCGACCCGGATGAGGTTGTCCTCGTACACCTGGTTGAACGCCTCGTAGCCCTCGCGGGGCGTCAGGTCGGTCCCGAGGTGGTCGTTGACCGTCGGCGCCACGTGGTCCCAGAACGCCCGCGACCGGCCGACGTGGTTCTCCCAGAGCCGCGACTGGGACTCGTGGACGGTCATCTCACGGGACTCGCCCAGCGGCGTGCCGTAGGCCTCGTCGGCCAACCCGTGTGTGTAGGTCGCGTGGCCGAACTCGTGGACGGTCGAGCCCAGCGCAGCCAGGGGGTCGTCCTCCTCGAACCGCGTGGTCACCCGGGCGTCGAACTGCGTCCCCGAGGAGAACGGGTGGGGCGCGGTGTCCAGCCGCCCGCGGTCCCACGGGTAGCCCAGGTCCTCGAGCACGTCCCGGACCAGCGCCTCCTGGTCGTCGTCGGGGAACGTCCCCGACAGCGACGCGAGGTCGGCGTCGGTCGCCGAGATGGCGTCGATCAGCGGCACGAGCTCGTCGCGCAGCCGCTCGAGGACGCGCTCGGCGGTCTCGAGGTCGAGGTACGGCTCGTAGTCCTCGAACAGCACCTCGTAGGGGTCCCGGTCGGGGTCGATGTGCTCGGCCTGGCGGCGCTTGAGGTCCAGCAGCTCCTCGAGCGTCGGCGCGAACGCCTCGAAGTCGTCGTCGGCACGGGCCTGCTGCCACACCGGGAGGGCGTTGCTGGCGGCTTCGGCGGTCTCCTCGACGAGGTCGGTCGGGAGCTTCGCCGCGCGCTCGTGCTTGCGCCGGATCTCCCGGACGGCGGCGGCCTCCGGCGCCGGCAGCTCCGCCCCCTCGAGGGCCTCGAGGGCATCGGCCACCTGGTCGTCGGTGAGCAGGTCGTGACTCACCGCCGACAGCGCGGAGGACTGCTTGGAGCGGGCGGGTGTGCCGCCCTCGGGCATCGTCACCTGCTGGTCCCACGACAGCACGCCTGCGGCGTCGCCGACGTACGTGCGTCGCCGGTACTGCTCGAGCAGGTCGTCGTAGGCGTCGGGGACCGTCTCCTGGGTCGCCATGGGTCGACACTGCGGCCCGACGGGTTTCAATCCATCTCTCCGGCGCCGGCCACCAGCACGTCGCGGCTCACGACCACGACTCGGCCAGTCCGCGGTACAGCCGCTCGCAGCGCTCGAGCACCGCCAGCGCTACCGACTCGTCGGCGGTGTGGGCCTCACCCGGCTCGGCGGCGCCGGCGACCACGCACTCGACGCCGGCCTCGGCCAGCCAGCCGGCGTCGGTGGCGTGGGGCTTGACGACGTGCTCGGGGGCGCCGTCCTGGGCCGCCCGCGCCGCCGCCAGCGCGGCGTCGGCGAACGCCGAGTCGCTACACGCCATCGGGGGCAGGTCCTGGTCGACGGTCCAGGAGACGCCCGGCAGGTCCTCGACCTCCGCGATGGCCGCCCGGTCGTCCGGCACGGTGCGCTCGTCGACCGTGACCTCGCAGCGGTCGGGGATGACGTTCCACGCCTCGCCGCCCTCGACGCCGGTCACGGCCACGCTGCCCGCCACGGTCTCGCCGGCTACCTCGGCCGACGGCGCCGCCAGGTCCCGGACCACGTCGACGGCGTCGGCGGCCCGGTAGACGGCGTTGACGCCGGCGTCGGGCTCGGAGGCGTGGGCGCTCTCGCCCGCCGCCACCAGCGTCGACCCGCGCCGGCCCTTGTGGGCCACCGCCACGTCGGTCACGCCCGGCGCGGAGTAGCCAGTCGAGCCCTCGCCCACGACGGCGTGGTCCGGGCCGAACCCGTCTTCGATGGCCCCACGGCAGCCCGCGCCGCCGGTCTCCTCGCCGACGAAGGAGGCGAACACGAGTTCGCAGCCGGGCTCGGCGTCGCGGAACGCCACCATCGCCGCCGCCAGCGACCCCTTCATGTCGGCGCCCCCTCTCCCGTACAGCCGCCCGTCGCGCTCCCGGACCACGTAGTCGCCCTCGTCGGTGACCTGCGGGTCGGCCGGCGCCACGACGTCGTGGTGGCCCACGAGTGCGAGCGACCGCTCGCCAGCGCCGCGGCGCGCGATGACGTTGCCGTGGTCGTCCCGCCGGACGGCGGCGTCGGTGTGGTCGCGGAGCCAGGACTCGATCCGGTCGCCGGCGGCGGTCTCGTCGTCGTGACTGGGGATGGCCACGAGTTCGCGGGCGAGGGCCGTCACGTCGCTCATGGGACGTGGGTCGGGGGGCTGGGTGAAATGCGTGTCCGCTCGTGGGAGGTGTGCCTCCAACGTACCCGGGACCGCACACGGCCGCCCGGGCGTCTCCCCGTCGTCCCGCATGGGAGTCCCGAGGGCGCTGGCTCGCACCGGCCGGCCCATCGACCGCGACTCGGTGGCTGTCGAGCGGGCGCAATCGTCCCCGACACCGACGAGCCCGGACCTCCCCACCCGAGGCACCATCACACCTCTTAAACGGGGCCGCGGACTACACCACCCATGGACATCGTCCCCGACACGAGCGCGGTCATCGACGGCCGCGTGTCCGAGCGGGCCGACGACCTCGGCGTGACGGCCATCTACGTCCCCGAAGCCGTCGTCGGCGAGCTGGAGGCCCAGGCCAACGAGGGCCGCGAGAGCGGCTGGGACGGCCTGGGCGAGCTCCAGGCGCTGGTCGAGCGCGCCGCGGGGGGCGCCTTCGAGGTGGAGTACGTCGGCGACCGACCGGCCCCGGGGGCGACCCGGGCCGCCGAGGAGGGCGAACTCGACGCCGTCATCCGCGACGTGGCCGAGGAGTACGGCGCGACGCTGCTCACCAGCGACGCGGTCCAGGCCGAGGTGGGCCGGGCGAAGGGGCTGGCGGTGGAGTACGTCGAGCCCAAGAGCCGCGACGTCGACCGGCTCGCCATCGAGGAGTTCTTCGACGACCGGACGATGAGCGTCCACCTCAAGACCGGCGTCGCCCCGATGGCCAAGCGCGGCGAGGTCGGCGACATGCACTTCGAGACCGTCGGCGACGAGCCGCTGACCGAGGCCGAGATGAAGGAGTACGCCCACGACGTCGTCGAGAGCACGCGCCAGTCCGCCGACGGGTTCATCGAGATGGAGGGCACGGGGATGACCATCGTCCAGTTCCGGGACATGCGGGTCGCGGTGGCGCGGCCGCCGTTCGCCGACGGCGTGGAGATAACCGCCGTGCGGCCGCTGGTGAAGACCGACCTCGACGACTACGCGCTGGCCGACGAGCTCCGCGACCGGCTGGTCGAGACCACCCGCGGCGTGCTCATCTCGGGCGCGCCGGGTGCCGGCAAGTCCACCTTCGCCCAGGCGCTGGCGGAGTTCCTCTCGGCGAGCGACTTCGCGGTCAAGACCATGGAGAAGCCCCGCGACCTCGACGTGGGGCCGGAGATCACCCAGTACACCGAGCTCGACGGCTCGATGGCGGCGACCGCGGACTCGCTGCTGATGGTGCGCCCCGACTACACCATCTACGACGAGGTGCGCAAGACCGACGACTTCGAGGTGTTCGCCGACATGCGACTGGCGGGCGTCGGCATGATCGGCGTGGTCCACGCCACCCGGGCCATCGACGCCCTCCAGCGCCTGGTCGGCCGCGTCGAGCTGGGGATGATCCCCCAGGTCGTCGACACCGTCGTCTACATCGAGGCCGGCGAGGTGGACACCGTCTACGACGTCACGACCCGGGTGAAGGTCCCCGAGGGGCTGATGGAGGAGGACCTCGCCCGGCCGGTCATCGTCATCCGGGACTTCGAGACGGGCGAGCCGGCCTACGAGATCTACACGTTCAACCGCCAGGTTGTCACCGTCCCGCTCGACGAGGAGGGCGGCCCAGGCCGGGACAGCGACGACACCGGCGTCGGTCGGATCGCCCGCCAGGAGATCGAGCGCGAGATCAAGTCCGTCGCCGACGGCCGGGTGGACGTCGAGCTCAAGGGGCGGGACGCCGCCGTCGTCTACGTCGAGGACGACGACATCTCGACGGTCATCGGCAAGGGCGGCGGGCGCATCTCCGACATCGAGAACCGGCTGGGCATCGACATCGACGTCCGGACGTTCGACGAGCGCCCCGGTGGTGGCGCGACGGGCGGTCCCGACGCGAGCGGTCCGGACCCGGGCGGCGAGGTCGTCACGCCGGAGGTCACCGACCGCCACGTCGTCATCCCGCTGTCGGGCCACGAGGGCGAGACGGTGGAGGTCCGGGCCGCGGGCGAGTACCTGTTCACGGCGACCGTCTCGCGGGGCGGCGAGGTCCAGGTCTCGCGGGGCTCGGCCATCGCCGAGGAGCTCGAGCGGGCGCTGGACCGCACCGAGCGCATCACCGTCGTGCCCCAGTGAGCCCCGGCTAGTCGGGCGCCTCGTAGTAGCGCCGGTTGCGGACCACGTACGGCGCCATCCCGGCCAGGAAGCCGAGTCCGAACACCACGACCAGCATGATGCCGACCGACAGCGACAGCGCGTCGGCGAGTGCCGTGGCCGCCACGGCGCCGAGGAGGCCGGCGACGCCGACACCGAGGAGGTCGAGGACCTGCCCGGCAGTGCCACGGTCTGCCTCGTAGACCTGCCGGTCGAACCGGTCGCCGAGGCGCTCGGCGTAGGCCACCACGACCACCAGCAGCGCCACGACGAGCGAGCGGCTGTAGACCGCCGGGAGCGAGAGGGCGTCGACCACGGCCCGGCCGACGATGCCGCCGACGACGGCCGCCGCCACCCCGCCGACCACGATGGTCAGGACGGCTCTGCGGTTCACGGGTGGCCCTCGCGGGGCCGGGTGAAATGTCTGGCGGGAGCCCTGGGCGGCCCGGGGGCACTGGCTGACGGGCTCGTGCACGACCGCCCCCGCCGACCACGTCTCGTGCTTGAGCCGTCTGCCCGGCTCTCTGACGAGCGGCGACCCGGACAGTACTCAGGCGACTATGGCGGGTTGCCCTTCGCACTGAGGGCGCTGGCCAGGAAGCCTCTCCCGACCGTCTCAGTCGTCGCAGCTGGCGGTGTCCTGACCGCCGTCGGCGGTCACGGTGGGGTCGTGGGCGATCTCGTAGAGGTTCTGGCGGGCGTCGGCGAAGTAGACGTCCTCCTCGACGACGTCGATCGCCTCGAGCCGCTCGAGGGCGTACCGCACGGTCCGGGCCGACAGCATCGACTCGGCGACGATGTCCTTCTGTGTCATCGCCCCGTGGTACTCGAGGACCTTGAAGACGAGTTTCGCGCTTGGGGGGAGGTCGTCCAGACTCTCCTCCCCGTCGGTCTCGGTCATCTGTGTCCCAACCGAGGGTCCCGAAGGGTATAAAAATTCAGGCGGACCGGTCAGTGTCCGGGCCGCGTGGGCGGAACGAACCGCTTTTGGGGTCGCGTGGCCGATGGCCCACCATGGCAACGGAGACGGCCGACCGCAGCGAGGCCCACGTCCGGGGGATGACGGTCACCGCGCTGGCCTCGACCGCCGGCATCCTCGCCGCGCTGGCCTCCGCCGCGTTCGCCGGCCAGGACGCCGGGAGCTCGCTGGCGACCGCCATGGTCGCGGCGGCGGTCCTCGGGCAGTTCCCCATCCTCCAGGTGCTGGGCATCGACGTGGAGGAGTTCGGCGCCAAGGACGTGCTCTACATCGCCTTCATGACGTTCTCGCTGTGGTTCATCTGCTGGGCCATCCTGCTGACCACGAACGTCCAGCTATAATGGCCGAGGACAGCATCGCCGTCGTCGACCTCGACCGGTGCCAGCCCGACCGGT
>CAYWNQ010000101.1:0-8108 GCA_964459695.1 uncultured Halobacteriales archaeon
GGGGGCTTTCCGGCGGTACGATTGGCTCAAGTACGAGCAGCGGTTGGCGGTGCTGTCGCGGTCGCGGCGAGGGTCACGACCCGTGCCCCCGCGGCCGAGGGCGGGCCGTGGGACGGTACCCGTCGACTCCTCGCTCGTCCGGACACCGTGGGGCCTAAGCCGGGCGCCCCCGGCCCTCGCCCCATGGACCCGCTGGTGCGGGCGCTGGTGGTCGCCGCCATCCAGGGCGTGCTGGAGTGGCTCCCGGTCTCCAGCGAGGGCGCGGTCGCCGCCTATCTGGCGGTGTGGCAGGGGCTCGGCCCGGAGACGGCGGTCCGGTACGCCCTCGTGCTCCACGCCGGCACCGCGCTGGCGGCGACCGTCTACTACCGCCACGAGCTGGCGGCACTGGCGCGCGCCGGGGCGACGTGGCCGCCCGCCACCGCGGACGGCCCGACGGCGACCGACCTCCGGTTCCTGGCGACCGCGACCGTCGTCTCCGGGCTGGTGGGGGTCGGCGCCTACCTGGCCCTGACCGAACTCGCCGGGGCGCTCGCGGGCGGGACCTTCCTCGCCGCCATCGGCGTGCTGCTCGTGGCGACGGGGCTGCTCCAGCGCGCCGCCGCAACCGCGCTGGGCGACCGGGCACGTCCGGCGGGCGCCGACGCGGTGCTCGTCGGCGTGCTCCAGGGGCTGGCCGTCCTCCCCGGCGTCTCGCGGTCCGGCACGACCGTTGGCGCGATGCTGCTGCGGGGGTTCGCCCCGCCGGTCGCGTTCCGGCTGTCGTTCCTGCTCTCGATCCCCGCCTCGCTGGGTGCGGGCCTCCTCGTCCTGCTCGACGCCGGCGTCCCGGCGGTCTCGCCGGCGGTCGCCGCCGTGGCGCTGGCCGTCTCGGCGGCGGTCGGTTACGCCACCATCGACGCGCTCCTGCGGGTGGTCGCACGCGTGGCGTTCTGGGCGGTCTGCGTGGGCCTCGGGGCGCTCGCGGTGGCCGGGGGCGTCCTGGTCGCCGCGGGTGCGTGAGGGCTCGCCGGACCGTCGCCACTGCTATAGGCCCGTGGCGCGACCGTTCGGCCGACGACCCGCTCCGGGACAAGTTATTTACTACACAACCGAGTAACTATGACCATGACCGTGGACACGGCGGTGGTGATGGCCGCCGGCGAGGGGACGCGCCTGCGCCCGCTGACCCGCAACCGCCCCAAGCCGATGCTGCCGGCCGGCAACCGCCCCATCATCGAGTACGTGCTCGACGCCCTGGTGGACAACGGCGTCACCGAGATCGTCCTGGTGGTGGGCTACAGGCGGGCCCGCGTCCAGGAGCACTTCGGCCCGACCTACCGCGGCCGGGAGCTCACCTACGTCGTCCAGGACAAGCAGCTCGGCAGCGGCCACGCGCTGCTGCAGGCCCGCTCGGCCGTCGACGGCCCGGTGCTGGCGCTCAACGGCGACCGCGTCATCGACCCGGCCATCGTCGCGTCGGTGGCCGACGCCTACGACGACCGGCCGGCGATGGCGGTGCTCGAGCGCCCCGATGCCGCCCAGTACGGGGCCGTCCGGCTCGCCGACGACCGGGTGACCGAGCTGGTCGAGAAGCCCGGCACCGAGGAGTACCGGCTCATCAACGGTGGCGTCTACGCGTTCGGCGCCGGCATCTTCGACCGCATCGAGGCGACCTCGCGGCGCGCCGGCGAGCTCCAGCTCACCGACACCATCGCCAACGACGTCGACGACGGCGGCGTCCGCGGCGTCCGGACCGACGGCCTCTGGGCCGACGCCACCTACCCGTGGGACCTGCTGTACCTCGCCCGCCAGGTGCTCGACCGGGGCTGGGTCGAGCCCGAGGCCCGCGCCGAGGGCGTCTGGGTCGCCGAGTCCGCGCGGGTCGGCGAGGCGGCCACCCTCCAGCCACCGGTGGTCGTCGGGCCCGACTCGGAGGTGGCCGCCGGTGCCGTCGTCGGGCCGGACGTCGCGCTGGGCCGCAACGTCACCGTCGGCGCCAACGCGACCGTCGAGCACGCCGTGCTGGACGACGACGGCCGTGTCGGGGCCGGGTCGACGCTGGTGGACTGCGTGGCCGGCCAGGACGTCGCGCTCGGCCCCGGGACGACCGTCCCCGGCGGCACCGCCGACGTGCGCGTCGGCGAGCGGGTGTTCGTCGACCAGCGGCTGGGCGCCGTCTTCGCCGACCGGGTCACGGCGGGCGGCGGCGTCACCTGTGCGCCGGGAACGCTGGTCGGCACCGGCGCCGACCTGGCCACCGGCGTGACGGTCGACGGGCGGGTGGGCGACGACGAGACGGTGGTGCGCTGATGTGTGGCATCATCGGCTGCGTGGGCCGCGGCGACGCCACGCTTGACACGCTGGTGACCGGGCTCTCCAACCTCGACTACCGGGGCTACGACTCCGCCGGCGTCGCGCTGGCCGACGGCGACCTGGCGGTCCGCAAGAAGGCCGGCAAGCTCGACGCGCTGCGGGCGGTGTTCGACGGGGCCCTCGGCGGCGACGCCGGCGTGGCCCACACCCGCTGGAGCACCCACGGGCCGCCGACCGACGCCAACGCCCACCCCCACCGTGACTGCACCGGCGAGGTCGGCGTCGTTCACAACGGCATCATCGAGAACTACCAGTCGCTGCGCGAGGAGCTGTCGGCGGCGGGCCACGAGTTCCACAGCGACACCGACACCGAGGTCGTCCCCCACCTCGTCGAGGCGTCCCGCGCCGAGGGCCTCGACCCGGCGGCGGCGCTGCGGGCCGCGGTCGAGCGGCTGGAGGGCAGCTACGCCCTGGCGATGGTCGTCGCGGGCGAGAGCGCGGTCTACGCCGCCCGGAACGACTCGCCGCTCGTGCTCGGCGTGGGCGACGCCGGGACCTTCCTCGCCAGCGACGTGCCCGCGTTCCGGGAGTACACGGATCGGGTGGTCTACCTCGCCGACGGCGAGTTCGCGACGCTGCGGCCCGACTGCTGGACGGTCACCGACGCCGACGGCGACCCCGTCGAGAAGCCGGTCGACACCGTCGAGTGGGACCCCGAAGAGACCGGCAAGAGCGGCTACGACCACTACATGCGCAAGGAGATCCACGAGCAGCCCCGGGCGCTCCGGCAGTGCCTCAGGGGCCGGGTGGACGAGCTGGGCGGCACCGTCGACCTGGACCTGGCGGTCGACCCCCGGCGCGTCCAGTTCGTGGCCTGCGGCACCTCCTACCACGCCGGCCTGTACGGCGCCGGGCTGCTCCGGGACGCCGGCGTGCCGGCCCAGGCGTTCCTCGCCAGCGAGTACGCCACGGCGCCCCCGCCGGTCGACGACGCCCTGGTGGTCGGCGTCTCCCAGAGCGGCGAGACCGCCGACACCCTCTCGGCCACCCGCGAGGCCCGGCGGCGCGGCGCCGACACGCTGGCCCTGACCAACACCGTCGGCTCGACCATGGCCCGGGAGTGCGACCACACGCTGTACATCCGGTCGGGCCCGGAGATCGGCGTCGCCGCGACCAAGACCTTCGCCGGCCAGCAGGTGGCGATGAACCTGTTTGCCGGCGCCGTCGCCGGCAGCGACCGCGAGACCGTCGCCGCCCTCCGGGACCTCCCCGGCCAGGTCCAGGCGGTGCTCGACGACTCGGTCGCCCGCGACGTCGCCGAGACCTACCGCGACAGCGACGCCTACTTCTTCATCGGGCGGGGCCTGAACTACCCGGTCGCGCTGGAGGGCGCGCTGAAGTTCAAGGAGATCAGCTACGAGCACGCCGAGGGGTTCGCCGCCGGCGAGCTCAAGCACGGCCCGCTGGCGCTGGTGACGGCGGACACGCCCGTCTTCGCCGTCGTCGTCGGCGACGACGAGGCCGCCACCAAGACCGTGGGCAACGTCAAGGAGGTCGAGGCCCGGGACGCCCCGGTCGTCGCCGTCACCGACGGCGAGAGCGAGGTCGAGCGCTACGCCGACCACGTGCTCTCCGTGCCCGCGACCGACCGGCGGACGGCAGCCGTGCTGGCAAACGTCCAGCTCCAGCTCCTGGCCTACCACGCCGCCGCCCAGCTCGGCCGGCCCATCGACAAGCCCCGGAACCTCGCCAAGAGCGTCACGGTGGAGTAGTCTCGTCCGGAGGCGCGAAGACCGCCCGGAGGAGGCGACCGGTGACCGTCTCGCGGAGGCCCTCCCACGACCGGGTCTCGAACAGCGCCAGCGTCCCCGCCAGCACCACCACCGCGCCGGCGGCGACCACGCCCGTGGCGACCAGCGCCACCCCAACCGCCAGGATCGCCAGGCCGACCACGCGCACGGGTGCGGCGGCGCGCCGCACCGGTCGGACGACGGCCTCCCCCGCCCCAGGTGGCACGCGAGCGGCGAGGGCGTCGACGGCGGCCAGGACCGGCCCGACCGTCCAGGTCTCCCGCAGGTCGACGACGATCACCGCCGGCTCTGGCTCGGCGGTGAGCCACGCGACGAGCCACGACCCGCCGAGGAGCGCGCCGAGCCGCCGGTCGAGGCGACGGGCCGCCCGGGCGAGCGTGGAACTGCTCGCGGCCCGCCCGACCCGGTCCGCCGCGGTCCGCGTCCGGCCGACGAGCCACGAACCGGCGACCACGCCCGACCGGTCGTCCTCAGTCATCGGCGATCTCCACGACAGCCCCGGTGAACTGGTAGCGGGCGGTCCGGACGCCGAGCCGCGACCCCAGCCGGACCGGCTGGCCGGCGTAGGCGAACGTCTCGCCGTCCAGCCGGCCCCGGATCTCGAGGGTCACCGCGATGGTTCGGCGCTGCTCGTTGCCGCCCGTCACGTGGACGTGGTCGACGGTGGCGACGGTGACGTCGCCGATGCGCTGGCTGTCGCCCGCCGTCACGGCCCCGGCGACGGCCCGCGAGACGTTGGCCTCGACGGCGACGAACCTGGTGGCCGTGGCGAAGGTCGCCTCGGCCCCGAGGGCCTCGACCCTCCCCGTCAGCCGGTACGCCGGCGTGTCGACGGCGAGCTGGCGTCCGTACCGAACGGGCGACCCGTCGACCAGGAAGCCCTCCTCGGTCGCCCGGCCGGGAAGCCGCAGCCGCACGAAGACGCGCGCGGACTCGCCGCCGCCCGGCGTCCGGTAGACGTCCGTGATGGTCGCCTCTCGCCCGGCGACGGTGACGCCGCCGGGCTCTACCAGGGCGGCCACCGCCGGCGACACCTGGCCGACGGCCAGCGAGACGGTGCGGTTCTCGAGGTCGGGTTCGGGGGTGGGTTCGGGGGCGGGGTCCTCGCCCCCGCTGAGGACGAGCGAGGCGCCGGCGACCACGACCGCGACGACGAGCAGCAGGGCGACGGCGTCGACGACGTTGACGAGGCCGAACAGCCTGCCCTCCTCGTCGATGACCTCCATGGGCAGCGTCGGGGGCGGCCCGGACTAATGCCTTCCCCATCCCCGGTCGAGGCATCGGTCGGGGAGAACCACGGGTCAGCCACTCCTGAGCGAAAGCCCCCGGCTCCTCGGGTGAGGCGGCGCACGCGGGTCGCGTGCTCACGGCTCGGTCTTCGCCTCGCCGTCGTCGGCCGTCCCCGAGCGCGAGGCCGGCAGCGCCGGCCTCGAACGGTCGCGGTGGCGAGCCCGTCGCGAAGCCGGGCCCTTCGGGGGTCCGGCGGTCCAGGGCGGCGACAGCGTCCCCGACCCGGCCGGTCCGAGCCGTCCGACACACGTCGTCCTGAACCGAACAGCGCCCCGAACACGAGGGAAAGACCTTTGCCGGTGGATAGTTACTCGATAGGTGAGTAACCCATGACGATTCTCGTCACCGGCGGTGACGGCTACATCGGGTGGCCCACCGCGCTGCGCGTCGCGACCCGGACCGACGACCGCGTCGTCCTCGTGGACGACTTCGCGCGTCGCGGGTGGGTCGAGGAGGTCGGTGCCACCTCGGCGACGCCCGTCGCCTGGCCGGAGGAGCGGCTGGCGGCGGCCCGGGAGGTCCACGGCGCGGCCAACATGTCGTTCGTCGAGGGCGACCTCGCCGACCGGTCGGTCGTCGACGAGCTGCTGGCCGTCCACGAGCCCGATGCCGTGGTCCACACGGCGGCCCAGCCGTCGGCGCCGTACTCCCAGATCAACGGCGAGCGGGCCAACTACACCCAGCACAACAACATGCAGGCCACGCGCAACCTCGCGTGGGGCCTGCACGAGGCCGGCCTGACCGACACCCACCTGATCGAGACCACCACCACCGGCGTCTACGGCGCCCCCGAGTTCCCCATCCCGGAGGGCGGCGCGACCATGGAGCACGCCGGCGAACGCGACGAGGTGCCGTTCCCCGGGATGGGGGGGAGTTGGTATCACCAAGCGAAATCGCACGACGCCGCCAACCTCCGGCTGGCCCACGACCAGTTCGACATCCCCGTCTCGGACGTCCGCACGGCCATCACCTACGGCACTGAGACCGACGAGACCGCCGCCGACGAGCGGCTGGCGACCCGGTTCGACTTCGACTACTACTTCGGCGTCGTGGTCCACCGGTTCTGCGCCCAGGCGGTCGCCGGCTACCCGCTGACGGTGTACGGGAAGGGCCAGCAGCGCAAGCCGTTCGTCAGCCTCGAGGACGCCGTCGAGGGGCTGGCCCGGCTGGCGGTCGGCGACGCCGCCGACCGGCCGGGCAACCACGTGGTGTACAACCAGGTCACCCGGCCCATCGCCATCGTCGAACTCGCCGAGACCATCCGGGACGTCGCCGGTGAGTTCGGCTACGACGCGCCCGTCGAGCACGTCGAGAACCCCCGCGACGAGGACGAGACCCACGAGATGGAGATCGAAAACGACCGCTACGTGGACCTGATCGGCCAGCAGCGCGCCACCTTCGAGGAGGGCGTCCGGGACATCGTCTCGACGCTGGCCCGCCACGAGGAGACCATCCGGAACCATGAGGACCGGTTCCTGCCGGACGTGCTGGAGGAGTAGGGCGGGGCGGACTCACTCGGCGGTGGGCCGCCGTCCGAGTCCCGGGAAGGTGGCCGGCGACACCGCCAGCGAGGGCTCCCGACCGCGCAGGCGGGGGTCGAGCGCCCGCTTGACCCCGAGGACGGCGTCCAGGACGCCCGGCGTCGTCAGCGACGCCAGGTACAGGGCGAGGCGACGGGGCTCCACCTCGTGGCCGAGCGCGGTCCGGAGGGCCTCGCGTGCCTGCCGGAACTCCCCGGCCTCGAGGGCCCGCCGGCCGACCCTCGTGTGGTGGCGCGCCAGGACCGTCTGCCAGTCGTAGTGGCGCCTGACGAGGGCCTCGTGCTTGGCGACGACGTCCAGCCGCGCCGTGGCCATGGTCTCGCGGTCGCCCGAGAGGTTCGCCCCGTGGTCGGTCAGGTAGACGAGGTGCTCGTCGACGCTCGCGACGGGCCAGGCCTGGCACACGCGGAGGAAGAACTCCCGGTCCTCCATCCCCCGGATGGCGGGGTCGAACCCACCGACGTCGTCGATGCACTCGCGCCTGACGAGGACGCGGGAGGGCTCGCCGATGGGGTTGCCCAGCACGGTCTCGTCGGCGAGATCGCCCGCGGGCCGCTCGACCTCGTCGACCCACTCGACCGCCCCGTCGACGTCGCCGCGGACCGCCGCACACGTCACCAGCCCCGCCTCGGGGTCGCGGTCCAGCGCGGCGGCCTGCCGTTCGAGCTTCGACCGGTGCCACCGGTCGTCGTCGTCCAGGAAGGCGACGTACTCCCCCGTCGTGGCCTCGATGCCGGTGTTGCGGGCCCCCGCCGGGCCGCCGCTCTCCTCGCGGACGATGCAGCCGACCTCGGGGTAGTCCGCGACGGTCTCCGTGGCGTAGTTCGTCGGCGACGCGTCGTCCACGACGACGACCTCCGCCGGCTCGACCGTCTGGCCGAGCGCCGTCTCGACGGCCCCTCGGAGGAACGACGGCCGGTCGTAGGTCGTGACGACGACGCTGACGTCGCCCCGTTCGCCCGTCACGACCGGGGGGATTCCCCGACCGGACAAAGCTCTGGCGCACGGCGAATCACAAGAGTTTAGCGCGTCGTCACTCTCCGGCCGGGCCGATGGACGTCCTCGTCACGGGTGCCTGCGGCTACATCGGCAGCCGCCTGGTGCCGTTGCTGCGCGAGCACGAGGCCGTGGACGGCGTGGTCGCGTTCGACTCCATGGTCTCGGGGTCGCC
>CAYWNQ010000102.1:0-8036 GCA_964459695.1 uncultured Halobacteriales archaeon
GGGTGATGCCGTCGAGGATGGACTCGGCCAGCCCGGGCGTGTAGATCTCGCCGTCCCGCACCAGGAACAGGTTCTCGCCCGGGCCCTCGGCGACGTTGCCCTCCTTGTTGAGGACGATGGCCTCGACGTAGCCGTGGTCGCGGGCCTCCTCGCCGGCCAGCATCGAGTTGATGTACGGGCCGGTGGCCTTGGCGTTGGTCGGGATCTGGCTGGAGGCGTGCTTGCGCCACGAGGAGACCTTCACGTCGACGCCCTCCTCGAGGGCCTCCTCGCCGAGGTAAGCGCCCCACGGCCAGCAGGCGATCATGGTCCGGGTCGGACAGTCGCCCGGCGAGACCCCCAGCTGGTGGTAGCCGTAGAACGCCAGCGGGCGGATGTAGCACGACCGGAGGTCCTGGCGCTCGACGAGCTCGACGGCGGCGTCGGTCAGCTCGGCGCGGTCGTGCTGGATCTCGAGGTCGTAGGGTTTCCCGGAGGCGAAAAAGCGGTCGAGGTGCTCGTCCCACCGGAAGATGGCGGGACCCTCCTCGGTGTCGTAGCACCTGACGCCCTCGAAGATGGCCGTGCCGTAGTGGAGGCTGTGGGTCAGGACGTGGATCTGGGCGTCCTCCCAGTCGACGAACTCGCCGTCCATCCAGATGGTGTCGACGTCGCCGGCCTCGCGCATCTCCTCGAAGCTCATGGCCGGTGACTCGGGCGGCTCCGCCTTGAGTCTTGACGGTCCGTGCAGGGGGCTGGCATGGATGGAAGTCCGATGGCGCGGTGTCGGCCCCGTTCAGTGGAACGGTGACGCCGCTCGTTGGTGAGCGTTCGTACCGCCGCCCGCCCGACCGCGACACTCCACTTGACCGCACCCGCAGACCGCACCTTGTGCCGGATGGAGGCCTCGGGAAGGTCGGGCGGCGGAGCCGCGAGGCCGGGGAGCGAAGCGCGCAACGAGCCACCCGGGTCGAGCGGGTTCGCGTTCCGGCGGTGTAAGGCGGTCAAGCCCGGACTGCGGCCAGACACCAGGGAACCCGAGCTGCACGACCACAGGTCAAATCCGTTTCAGGGAACCGTTTTGCCCGGGCCGGTCCAACCACGACCGATGGCGGCCCCCGCGAGCATCGTCCGGCGCTACTACCTCTACGAGGCCACCGACGTCGCCGGCTTCATCTGGCCCATCTTCACGCTGTTCCTGCTGGCCCGCGGGCTGTCGTTCACCGAGATCGCCGTCCTCTCGACGGTCTCGAGCGTCGTGATGGTGGTCGGCGAGCTCCCGACCGGCCTCGTGGGCGACCGGCTGGGCCGCCGGGACAGCCTCGTGGCCAGCAAGCTGCTGATGGCCGGCTCGCTGTTCGGCTTCCTCGTCGTCCGGTCGTTCGCCGGGTTCGTCGCCGTCTACGTGCCGTGGGCGCTCGGGCGGGCGTTCGCCTCCGGCAGCGCCGAGGCGTGGCTGTACGCCACCCTGGAGCGCGAGCTCGACGCCGGCGCGTTCAGCCGCGTCCACGGCCGGGGCCGGGCCATCGGCCAGTGGGCGATGGCGGCGACGATGGTCCTCGGCAGCGTCCTGTACGTCCTCGACCCGGGCTACCCGTTCGTCGCGTCGGGGGCGCTCGGGCTGGTGGGCGTGGGCGTGCTGGCGACGCTGCCCCGGACCGACGCCGGCGCCGGCGACCGGTCGACGGGCGAGGTGCTGGCGGTCGCCCGGCGGGCGCTGGCCGGGGCGGGCCTCCGGCGGTTCGTGGCGTTCGTCGCGCTGTTCGTCGGCGCCACCAGCGCCGCCGACACCTACGTCCAGCCCATCGCGGTCGACGTCTTCGAGGGGTTGCTCCCCGTCCTCCGGGTGGCGGGCCGGACGGTGCCACCCGAGGCCACCCTCGGACTGCTGTACGCCGGCTTCACCGCGGTGGCGGCGGTGGCGAGCTACCACGCCGCCACCCTCGAGGCCCGGCTCGGCCGCGAGCGGGCGGTGGCCGGCGTCGTGGTGGCGACCGCGGTCGCGCTGGTCGTACCGCTGGCCGTTGCGCCGCTTGCGGTCCCGGCGTTCTTCGCCATGAAGGCCGCCCGCTCGGGGATCACGCCGCTCGTCGGTGCCCACCTCAACGACGCCATCGACGACGCCGGCCGGGCGACGGTGCTGTCGGCGGCGTCGATGGCCTACACGCTCGCGGGCGTGCCGCTCGCGCTCGGCGCCGGCGTGGTGGCCGACGCCCTGGACCCGCTGGTCGCGCTCGGTGGACTCGGGGCGGCCGTCCTGGTCGGCGCGGCTGCGCTGTCGGTCGGGGGCAGTCCGACGGGCGACGTCGCCGCGGCGACGGACGACTAGCCCAGCAGGTCGACCAGCCGGGCGCCCTCCACGAACGGGAGGCCGTGGCGGTCGGCGTAGGCCCGGGCCGCCGCCGGCCGGAGCGCGCCGCCGGTCTCGTCGTCGAGCATCTCGCAGCCGGCGACGGCGGGCTCGCAGCCGGCGGCGTCGGCCAGCGCCAGCCCGAGCTCGGTGTGGCCGCGCCGCTCGGCCAGCAGGTCCGGGGCGCCCCGCAGCAGGTGGACGTGGCCCGGCGTCCGGAACTCGGCGGCGAAGTCGGTGCCCGCCGGGTCGGCAGCCGCCGCCGCCAGCGCCCGCACCGTCGTCGTCCGGTCTTCGTCGGTGACGCCGGTGTAGGTGTCGCGGTGGTTCACCGTCAGCGAGAACGACGGCCGGGCGTCGTAGCCCACGTCGGCGACGTCGGCGGCGGGGTGGTCGAGGGCCTCGTGGAGGTACGGCAGGTCGAACGCCGCCGCGACGTCGTCGGGCAGCGCCACGAACAGCAGACCGCCGGCGTCGTTGCGGAGCCGGGCGACGGCCTCGCGGTCGACGGCGCCGGCGGGGTACAGCAGGTCGGTCTCGCCCTCCCGGTCGGCGGCGTCGTGGACCAGCACCGGCTCGCCGCGCCGGACGGCGGCGACCGCCTCGGCGACGGTCGCCTCGCCGCCGACGGCGTCACTGCTCCGCGACATGGACCTCCAGGCCGTCGCCGTCGTCGATGGCGAGCTCGTCGCGGAGCTTCACGGGCGCGATGAGCTCGAGCTGGTCGTCGCCGTGGTGGGTGCGCTCGGGGGCGATTGCGTGGGCGCGCTCGTGGCGGGCGCCGTCCGGCGCCTCGACGGTCGCCGGCCAGCAGTACGCCGGGCCGTACGTCCGGTCGTCGTCCTCCCAGCCGTCGATGGTGACCGGCTCCATCGCGTCCATGCGGGCCCGTTCGGCGACGCTCTCGTCGTCGAGCTCCAGGTTCAGCGTGCCCGCGAACGGCTCGTAGCCCAGGCTCTCGCGGAACTGCTCCATGTAGCCCGGCAGCGAGATGTAGTGACGACCCTCGCCCATGCCGGAGGTGACCGCGCCCGACAGCGTCACGGCGGCGTCGTCCTCGAAGATGCGCCGGTAGTCGGCGTACTCGCTCCGGAGCCGCCGCCGGCCCTCCCCGGTGAGGGTGACCCGCTGGCCGTCGC
Organism: uncultured Halobacteriales archaeon; assembly: GCA_964459695.1. Taxonomy (GTDB): domain Archaea; phylum Halobacteriota; class Halobacteria; order Halobacteriales; family Haloarculaceae; genus CAYWNQ01. Next base: position 3,469 of record CAYWNQ010000102.1, read on the forward strand.
CGCCGATCTCCCGTTCCAGGAGGTCGGCGGCCTCGAGCCGCTGGAGCCGCCGCGAGGCGGTCTGGGTCGAGGCGTCGAGGCGGTCGGCCAGCGCCGCGCACGTCACCGTCGCCGGTCCCGCCGCGGCGCCCTCCAGCGCCAGGAGCTTCAGCGTGACCAGCTCGGCGGGCCCGACCGCCGTCCGTGCTTCCATGGCCGGGGGTTCGTGAGTCCCCGGGATAAGCGTAACGGAACTGGAAGTCTTCTCAGAACTGGAACGTTCGGCACCGGACCGGGCCGGTGGCCGACGTTGCGCACTCGCCGCCAAGAAGCCGTCGGTTCGCCCAGCCCGGGTCGGGCGGCCGGGCACGGAAAAATCCCCGTGAACGCCCGGCAGCAGCGTGAGGGCCGCCCCAGCCCACGGCCCGCCCGATGTCGGACGATTCCGCGGTCACCCGGCGGAGCGTGCTCAGGACCGGCGCCGTCGCGGCCACCGGGCTCGGTGCCGTGGGCACTGCGTCGGCGGGCGGCGAGGAGCCCGTCGCGGGCGCCGAGCCCATCCCGTGTCCCGACGTGACCGACGCTGCCGCCGGGGGCGACACGGTCGCGCCGGCCGCGGTGGCGCCCGAGACCTCCTCGGGCATCGGCCCGGGCTCGCTCCTGCTCGTCTCCCGGGGCGCCACCACCGCCGCGTGCACGGCCAACTTCGTCTGGGACGGTGCCGACGGCGACGTCTACCTGGGGGCCGCCGGCCACTGCTTCCTGCCGAGCGCGGCCGCCGCCACCGAGAACGCCGGCGGGAGCTTCGATCCCGGCGAGGTGACCGTCGAGGTCTGCGTCGACTGCACCTTCGGGGGCGCGGTCGCCCTGAACGGCCTGCCCGGCGGCCGGCTGGTCGAGCTCGGCGAGGTGGCCTACGCCCGCCAGTCGGCGGACGGGACCGGCGTCGGCAACGACTTCGGCCTCGTCCGCGTGCCGACGGCGGCCCGGGACCTGCTCGACCCCTCGATGCCGGAGTTCGGCGGGCCCAGCGAGGTGGGACAGGTCGACGGCGGCGAGCCGGTGTGCCACTACGGCAACGCCGTCGTCTTCGGCGAGACGTTCCTCACGAAGGGCCGCGTCGGTGCCGGCCTCGGCAGCACCGACGACAGCTGGACCGCCGGGACTGCGTCGGCGCCGGGCGACTCCGGGGCCGCCGTCCAGAGCTGCCAGCCGGGGCTCACCGGCCTCCAAGGCGTCGAGGCCGTCGGCGTGCTGACCCACGCCTCGACCAGCGGCGTCGCCGGCACCACGCTGGACCGGGCCGCCGAGCTGGCGACCGAGGCCGGCCTGGGCGTCTCCCCGCGGCTGGTCGGCCAGTAGTCGCGGCGGACGGCGGGGCCGTCAGTCCGCGCCGGCGCCGGTCGACCCCTCGTCCCAGAACTCGCTGCCGCCCTTCAGCTCCTCGACCCAGGTGTCCTCCTCGCGGGCCAGCAGCGCGACGCGGGAGGCCTCGACCTCCCGCAACACCGGGTGGTCGGGCATGAACCCCTGGACCGCCTCGGTGAAGGCTCGCACCTCCTCGTGGTCGGGCATCGCCGACCGGTCGAGCCGGCCCCGCGAGTGACCGACGTGCATGTAGGCCTTCAGCTCCACGAAGTCCGGGTCGGCGCGGCCGTACAGCCCGGCGTACCACGCCGGCCGGTGCATGTTCTCGCCGTCGACCAGCGTCGTCCGGAGCACGGTCCGCGTCTCGTCCTTGCCGGCCAGCACGTCCATCGTCTCGATCAGCCGTTCCCAGAGGTCGTCCTCGACCGCGCCGACCGTCGACTCGAACGTCGCCCGGTCGGGGGCGTCGACGCTGACGTACAGCTGGGTCGGGTCGCAGTCGGCCAGCACCCCGGGCCGCGTACCGTTCGAGACCAGGAACGTCGTCAGGCCGCGGTCGTGGAACGCCTCGATGAGCTCCGGGAGGTAGGGGTACAGCGTCGGCTCGCCGTCCAGGCTGATGGCGACGTGGCGGGGCTCCATCGCCTCCTCGAACGCCTCGCGGGGCACCTCGTCGTTGCCGCCGAAGCCCGAGAGCAGCTCGCGCTGGAGCTCGATGGAGGCGTCGACGACGGCCTCCGGGTCGTCCCACTCGACGCCGTCGAGCTCGTAGGCGTGGCCGGCGTGGTCGCGCCAGCAGAACACGCAGCGCTCGTTGCACTTGACGACCGGCGTCATCTGGATGCATCGGTGGCTCTGGATGCCGTAGAACCGGTTCTTGTAGCACCGACCCTCGCCCCGCAGGGCGTTGGCGGTCCAGCCGCACGTCTGGGCCGCCGTGTGGTTGACGTGGTGGTAGTCGGGGTCGTCGACCTGCTTCGGACCCGACGAGTCGCCCATGCGGCCGCCGTGCGTCCCGCCGGGGATAAGGACCGCGGTCGGACCGGCGAGGGGTCGAGGGGGGCATCTGAAAAGGTCCTCCGACTCGAACCACCCGTTCATCGTTGATATATTCCTAGAACCATCCATACGTATTAGTTGAGAAGATTTATATGGAAATTCGTGCATTCATCGACAGCCGTGCCACCCGAGCGCCGGACCGCCGACGGCGAGCCGGTCCAGATGGACCCCGCGGCGGGGCGAGAGCCGGCCGACCCCGCCACGGCGGGGCGCGTCGACGGCGACGCGAACGCCGACCTGTCGGTGACGCTGTACCTCCGGTCGGCGGCCTCGACCCCGGCCCGGCGGCGCCAGACGGCGGTCCGCGAGCGGGTGGCCGCGCTCGAGGCCGGCGACGCGTTCGGGCGCCTCGACCACCAGCGGGTCTCCAAGCACGCCGAGGTGCCCGGCCGCGGCGAGCCCGACCCGGGCGCGACCCTGTTCGACGAGCTCGAGGCCACCGTCGGGGACGACGTGGAGCTCCACCCGTTCTTCACCCACCGGGACGGGACGGGCAGCGTCGACCGGATCGTCGTGCCGCCGGTAGCCTGTCTCGTCGCCCGGCGGGACGGGGTGGTCGTGGGGCTGTACCCGTGCTGGGTCGACGGAGAGCACCGGAGCGTCGAGGACGGCGTCGCCCGCGCCGAACGCGGCGAGTCGCTGGCGAACCTCGAGCGAGGCGCGGAACGTCACCCCTAAACGGGGTCGTCGGGAACGGACGGGCATGTACCGCCAGTTCCGCGCGGAGGTCGAGACCGCGCTGGCCGACGCGCTGGCCGCGCTCGACCTCCCCACCGACGACCTCGGGGTCGAGGAGCCGCCCGAGGACGTCGACGCCGTGCTGGCCTCCAGCGTCGCGTTCCGGCTGGCAGGCGAGGTCGGCGCGCCGCCGCCGGCGGTCGCCGACGACGTCGCCGCCGCGATCGACGCCGGCGACCTCACCTACGTCGGGAGCGTCTCGACGCAGGGCCCGTACGTCAACTTCGGCCCGAGCGAGCGCTACTACGCCGACACGCTGGCGACCGCCGACGCCGACCACGGCCGGCTCCCTGATAGGGACGTCTCCGTCGTCGTCGAGCACACCTCCGCCAACCCGACCGGGCCCATCCACGTCGGGCGGGCCCGCAACCCCATCGTGGGAGACGCCGTGGCCAGCGTGCTCGACTACGCCGGCTACGACGTCGACCGCCACTACTACGTCAACGACGCCGGCCGCCAGATGGCGGTGTTCACCTGGGCGTACGAGCGCTTCGACGAGGCCGACCTGCCGGCCCCCGAGCGCGACCGGGCGGACTACGACCTGGTGCGCTACTACCGCAGGGGCAACGAGTTCCTCGAGACGGCCGACCCCGACGCCGTGGCGGCCGCTGAGGACGAGATCGAGGCCATCATGCGGGGCCTGGAGGCCGGCGAGGAGGCGACATACGAGCGGGTCGGGGAGGTCGTCGACGCCGTGCTCGGCGGGATGCGAGAGTGCCTGCTGCGGCTGCCCGCCGAGTTCGACGCGTTCGTCCACGAGAGCCGGTTCCTCCGGGACGGCTCGACCGACGACGTCGTCGAGCGACTGAAGGCGCTCGAGGAGGCCGTCTACGAGGACGAAGCCTGGCAGCTCGACCTGGCCGACCACGGCATCGAGAAGAACCTGGTCTTCCTCCGGTCGGACGGCACCAGCCTCTACGCCACCCGGGACCTGGCCCACCACGAGTGGAAGTTCGCCCAGTACGACCGCGCCGTCACCGTGCTGGGCGAGGACCACGGCCTCCAGGCCACCCAGCTCCGGACGACGCTCGCGCTGCTGGGCAACGACGTCGACCGGCTCGACCAGGTGCTGTACTCCTACGTCAACCTGCCGGAGGGCAAGATGTCCACGCGGGCGGGCACCGGCGTCGACCTCGACGACCTGCTGGACGAGGCGGTCGACCGCGCCCGCGAGGAGGTCGAGGCCCGCATCGACACCCGGAGCCGCGGCGACCTCACCGACGAGGACGTCGAGCGCATCGCCCGCCAGGTCGGCATCGGGGCCGTCCGGTACGACATCGTCGCCAAGCAGCCCACCAAGGCCATCACCTTCGAGTGGGACCGGGCGCTGGACTTCGAGGCCCAGTCGGCGCCGTACGTCCAGTACGTTCACGCGCGGTGCTGTGGCATCCTCGAGGAGGCCGACGAGGAGCCTGACCAAGATG
>CAYWNQ010000103.1:0-7924 GCA_964459695.1 uncultured Halobacteriales archaeon
CCCTCGGCGAAGTTCTCCGGGTTGAACTTGAACTCGAACAGGCCGAACCGGAAGTACTCCTCGTTGGGGACGACGGCCTCCCGGAAGACGCCCTCCTGGCGCATCCCCCGAATGGACTCGCTCACCGTCACGTGCGAGACGTCGATGCCGTGTTCGTCCTCGAGGATGTTCGCGAGGTCCCGCGAGGACAGCTGCGGGTCCCGCGAGAGCTCCTGGAGGATGAGCACGTCGCGCTGCTTGAACCGCCAGTCCGGGGGGTCCTCAGCCATGGGTGACCTCCCCCGCCTCAGCGAGCCACGCCGACAGCTCCTCGCGGTAGGCCGCCGGCCGGTCCTCGACGACCCAGTGGTAGGCCGCCTCGAGCCGCCGCAGGTCGCCGCCGACCTCGTCGACGAGCCGCTCGGCGTACTCGATCGGTTGCATCGCGTCCTCGACGGCCCACAGGGCGAGCAGGTCGGCGTCGACGGCGCCGTAGTCGAGCTCGGTCGTGTGGTTGGTGTTGGTCGCCACCGCCGCCCGGGCCAGCGCCGTCTTGCCGCCCGCCTGGAGCCACGGCGCCTTCATGCCGGCGACGAACGCCGGGTCGGCCTCGTCGTAGGTGCCGCCGGCGAACGCGCCCTCGAGCGTGCGCTCGAACTCCCCGTCGTCCATCCCGGCAGTGGCCGGCAGCCCGAGGTCGGCGATGAACTCGACGGGCCAGGAGTCGTAGCAGACGGCGTTTGAGAGCACGAGCCGGTCGACGCGGTCGGTGTGGGCCGCGAGCCGGAGCGCCGCGCCGCCGCCGACGTCGTGGGCGACGACCGTCGCCGTCCCGATTCCGAGGTCATCGAGCAGTGCCACGAGCATCGCCTCCTGGGCCCGGATGGAGCGGTCGAAGCCGTCGTGGCTCGCCGAGTTGCCGTACCCGAGCAGGTCGGGGACCACCACGCGGTGGTCGGCCTCGAAGGCGGGGGCGACCCGCCGCCAGAGGTAGCCCCATGTCGGGATGCCGTGGAGGAACAGGAGGGGGTCGCCGTCGCCGCGGTCGGTGTAGGCGACCCGCAGGTCGTGGCCGTCGACGGTCACGGTGGTCCCGGTCTGGCGCGCCGTCCAGGCGTCGTGGTCCGGCGGGTCCTCGGTCATAGCAGCCGGTCGGCGATGATGTTCTTCTGGATCTCGCTGGTCCCCTCGTAGATCTTGGTGATGCGGGCGTCGCGGTAGAACCGCTCGGCGGGGTGGTCGGTGACGTAGCCGGCGCCGCCGTGGACCTGCAGCCCCTCGTCGGCCACCTCGACCGCCCGCTCGGAGGCGAACAGCTTCGCCATCGACGCCAGCCGGACGGCCTCGTCGTCGGCGCCCTCCTCGACCCGGGCGGCGGCTCGGTAGGTGAGCGACCGCGCGGCCTCGACGTCGGTCGCCATCTCGGCGATCTTGTGGCGGATGGCCTGGAACTCCGCGATGGGCTGGTCGAACTGCTCGCGCTCGGTGGCGTAGTCGCTGGCGGCGTCGAGCGCCCCCTGGGCCGCCCCGACCGCCTGGGCGGCCACGCCGACACGACCCGAGGCGAAGAAGTCCATCAGCTGGTAGAAGCCGGCGTCGACCTCGCCGATTACGTTGTCCTCGGGCACCCGGACGCCGTCGAGGACGATCTCCGCGAGGTCCGAGGCGCGGATGCCGAGCTTGTTGTCGATCTTCGTCGGCTCGAACCCGTCGGTCTCGGTCGGAACCAGCAACGCCGTGATGCCCCGGTGGCCCTCGCCCGGGTCGGTCTTGGCCATCACGACCGCCACGTCGGCGACGGTGCCGTTCGTGATCCACATCTTGGTGCCGTCGATGACCCACTCGTCGCCGTCGCGCTCGGCGGTGGTCTCCATCCCCGCGACGTCGCTGCCGTGGGCGGGCTCGGAGATGCACGAGCACGACACCGCCTCGCCGTCGGCGATGGCCGGCAGCCACTCCTCCTTCATCCACTCGTCGCCGAACGACAGGATCATCGAGGTGCCAAAGCCCGCCGACCCGACGGCGCTCCCGATGCCGGGGTCGGCGCGCCACAGCTCCTCGGTCACGATGATGCTCGACAGCGTGTCCATGCCGGCGCCGCCGTACTCCTCGGGGATGGGGGGCGCGACCAGGTCGAGTTCGGCGGCCTCGCGCCGGAGGTCGGCGGGGTAGCTGCCGGACTCGTCGTGCTCGCGTGCGACGGGACGAATCTGCTCCGCGCCGAACTCCCGCACGGCGGCCCGAATCGCCTCCTGTTCCGCCGTGGTACTGAAGCTCACGCACCGACGTGGGCTTTCCGTTGCAAAATAGCTTGCCCCGGTCGCTGAACAGCGTTAATCGCCCCGCGTCAGTCGTCGAGCGCCACCAGCGACTCCACGTCCGGGACCGTCGCGTCGGCGTCGGTGATACGGTTCATCCGCTGGACGTGCTTGCCGGTGGCGTACTCCCGGAGGTCGTCGGGCCCGGGCCCGGGCTCGTCGGCCTCTTCCTCCATGTTCCCGGTGGTGATGGCGTCGACCATCGGCAGCAGCTCGTCGACGGTCTCGTACAGCAGCTGCTCGTCCACCCCGCCCTCGACCAGCTCGGCCAGCTTGACCATCCCGAACCCGACGTGGCGCCCCTCGTCGCGCCGGATGCGGTCCAGGCCGGTGGTGAGTCCCGGGAGGTCGGGCAGCTCGGGGGTCTTCGGTCCGTAGGACGTCCCAAGGCCGTAGTAGGCCGTCTGGGCCAGGATGCCCTCGATGGTGAGGTGGTAGTGCGCCAGCGCCACGGCGCGGGTCTCGGGCGTGTCCTCGACGAGCAGCCGTTCCATCGCGGCCTCGTTGCGCCCGAACAGCTCGTCGTAGGCCTCGCCGAACCACCGTTCCTCGCCGGGCGCGGAGGGCTCGAGCCCGCGCTCGCGCTCGGCGGCGTTGACCACCTCGCGCCAGTACCGGTCGAAGAAGTCGGCGTGCTTGGCCTCCTCGTACAGCTGACTGGTGAGGAACGCCACCTCCGCCGGGTCGTCGAGCACCACCGACAGCGGCGCGAGGTCGTCGGCGACGGCCTCCTCGCCGGCGCCGAACTTCGCGATGGCCGCCCGCAGCCCCTCGAACTGCTCGTCGTCGAGCTCCCCCATCCCCTCGACGTCGGCCGAGAGGTCGACCGCCGCCGGGTCCCAGTGGCGCTCGACGGCGTCGCGGAAGTATCGGTATGGCCTGGCCTCCCGCTCCAGCGTCGCCCGTGTCGCCTCGTAGCTCATGGCATCTCCTGGCACGGTGTACGGGTTAAGCGTTCGGCTCGTCGGTGGACCGGCGACAACTGACCGGGTGGTCCGGGGGCGGCTCGAACACGAGCGTCTCACGGCCGTCGGCAAGCGCCTCTCCGCCAACCGCCACTCGTGCTTGGGCCCGGGCTACCGCCGAAGCCCCGGGCGGCTACGGTCGCGCGGCTCACGCACGAGGACCCGAGACGAACCTGTTCGATGCACTCCGAACCCTCCCGACGGAACGGGACCGATCAGCACAGCCATCTGCTCGTTCCGCCGAACTACACCAGGCTCCGGCCGTCGAAGGCGGTCCGGTCGACCTCCACGTCCATGAGGTCGAGCACCGTCGGGGCGACGTCGAAGAGGTCGGCGTCCTCGATGCGGGCGTCGGGGTCGTCGACGAGCAGCGTGGCGTTGTCGAAGCTGTGCATGCCGTTGCGGGGACCGGTGTCGAACACCTCGTCGTGGCCCTTGAACCCGGCCTTCAGGTCGAAGCCGTGGTTCGGGATGGCGACGAGGTCCGGGGCGATGTCGGCGTGGTCGCCACGGAAGGCCTCCTCGCTGGTCACGACCCGGTCGACGACGGGGCGACCGTCCGGGCCTTCCAGGGACTCCAGGGCGTCGCGCAGTTCGCCCCGCACGGCCTCGTAGTCCTCCTCGGGGACGCTGCCGCGCGGCTCGCGGCCCTCGAGGTTGACGTAGAACCGGCCGGGGATGAGCGAGTAGGCCCGCGTCTCGTCGGCGATGTCGCCCAGCTCCTCGTGGTCGTCGTCCTCGTAGGAGAGCCACCCCTCGCGCTCGAGCCAGGCGTTGAAGTGGACCTCGTAGTTCAGCGTCGTGAAGCCGTGGTCGCTGGCGACGACCATCGTCACGTCGTCGTCGAGCGTCTCCCGGAGCCGGCCGAGGTAGTCGTCGACCTGCTCGTAGAACGAGAGGAACTCCTCGCGGTACTCGCCGTCGGCCTCGTAGTCCTCGAAGAGGAAGTGGTTCACCCGGTCGGTCGTCATGAAGACGCCGAAGAACAGGTCCCAGTCGTCGCCCGAGAGGTAGTGGTCGAACACCTCGTAGCGGGCCTCGATGGTCTCGTGGGCGTTCTCGACGAACTCGGCCTTGTCGTCGTCGTGGCCCAGCTTGGCGTTCACGTCGATGCGGTAGTCGTGGGCCTCGAGCGTCTCGGCCACCTCGTCGGGGTAGGAGGCCTTCTCGACGTCCGGCGAGAGGAACCCCGAGACCATCCGCTGGACGTCGCGCTGGGGCGGGAACGTCACGGGGACGTTGAGCACGGTCGCCTCGCGGCCGGCGTCGGTGACCCGGTCCCAGAGCCGCGTGGCCTGGACGTCCCCGCCCATCGGGACGTAGGTGTCGTAGCTCCCGACCTCCCGGTCCTGGAAGCCGTAGACGCCGGTCTCGCCGGGGTTGACGCCGGTGGTGAGCGCCGGCCAGCACGCCGAGGACTCGGGCGGGACGATGCTGTCGATGGGCGCCGCGCTGCCGTCGTCGGCGAGCGCGTGGAGGTTCTCGAACACGTCGGGGTTGTCGGCGATCAGGCTGTGGGGGACGCCGTCGATGCCGACGAACGCCACACGCGGGCCGCCGTCGCCGCGCAACCGGTCGAACAGTCCCATGACCCGGCCTTCTGGGGTCGGCCCTAAGAAGCTTCTTCTCCCCGTCCGTCACCGGGTCTCGGAGCGCGAGGGCGGCCTCAGCGGTGGCGGGGAACCCGCGGCTCGGGGTCGGACTCGGCCTCGGCGTCGTCGTCCCCGTCGCGGCGGAAGTTCTCGGGGACCACCGTGAGGTGGCGCACGCCCATCGGGGCGGTGTCCTTGACGGCCATGACGGGCGCAGGTACGCCGCCGACACCCAAAAGATTACCCATACTCATGAGGTATCGCGGGGGTTACGGTGATTCCCCACGGGAATAATCGGCTCTCCGTCCCGTGGATTCGCCCGAGGAATAGTCGAGTGCTGGAGTATTACGGCCCGGTCCGGGATTACCGTCGCTCGTCGGTCAGCCGAACTGCCGCTCGTAGAGGTCCTGGGCGTGCTCGATGGCGTCGTGGGCGGCCCGGCGGTCCTCCCAGCCCATGGTCTCGACCTCCTTGCCCGCCTCCAGGTTCTTGTAGGTCGCGAAGAACTCGTCGATCTCGTCGAGCGTCTGCTTGGGGACGTCGTCGATGTCCTGGAGGTGGTCGTAGCGGGGGTCCTCGCTGGGGACGGCGACGACCTTGTCGTCCTGCTCGCCGTCGTCGTCCATCTTCATCAGCGCGACGGGCCGGGCCTCGATGACGCAGCCCGGGAACGTCTTGTCCTCGACAAGCACCAGCACGTCGAAGGGGTCCTCGTCGTCGTAGTAGCTCCGGGGGATGAACCCGTAGTCGCTGGGGTAGTGGACGTTGCTGTGGAGCACCCGGTCCAGGACGACGCCGGGGACGTCCTTGTCGTACTCGTACTTGTTGCGCTCGCCCTTCAGGCACTCCACGACGGCGTAGATCTCCTCGGGCGGGTCGGGACCGGTCTCGAGGTCTTCCCAGAGGTTGGCCATGGGGCCAGTGCGCCAAGCGGTCAAAAACTACTTTCGGTCTCGGCCCGAACCGTCGGCCGTCAGCCGTCGCATTTCGTGTTTGAAGTATTAAACTTCTATCCGACCTCGTTGAATTAAGGCCCGAAGGACTTGTTGACGGTAATACAAGAGATGTTCGACAAGTGTTAAGTATCCACCCCCCCACCGCCGTACCATGTCAGGGGCACGAGCGTCCGGCGACACGGGCGCGGCGAGCGACTTGACTGCCTTCCAGCAGAACATCCTCGTCATCCTCGCGGAGGAGGCACGGTACGGTCTCGCGATCAAGCGCGAGCTCGAGGAGTACTACGGCACGGAGGTCAACCACGGCCGGCTCTACCCCAACCTCGACGACCTCGTCGAGCTGGGACTGGTCGAGAAGAGCGAGCTGGACAAGCGCACCAACGAGTACGCGCTGACCGACGACGGTCACGACGTCCTCAGGGGCAGGCTGGCGTGGATCTTCTCGAAGTACGTCACGGACGAGTCGCGCGCCGACGAGCTGCGGGACCTCGTCGACGACCAGGTGTAACCGGGTTCTGGTGGGGTGCTCAGGGGTCCAGCGGCGGCTCCGCGTCCGCCGCCTCGTACACGAGCCGGAGCGACTCGCCCAGTGCCGCGAGCTGGTCGTCGCTCGGGAAGCCGTTCCGCGGGAAGTACTCCGTCCGGAACTCCGCCACCTCGTCGGCGGTCGTCGCCTCGACCGGCTTGGCGTAGTGGTTGCTCGCGAAGTCGGCGAAGGCGTGGGCGGTGGCCCCGTGGGGTTCGCCGTGCTCGTCGGCCACGGCCTCTGCGAGGTCCCGGTTGTGGGCCTCGACCTCCGCCCAGTCGCCGGCGTCGCCGGGCCCGGAGAGCGGGACCTCGACGCCCCGCGAGACGTCCTGGACGCGCTCGACGTCGACCCGGCCGTCGACGAGCCACTCCGAGGGGTGGAGGACGAGCACCGTCCGGTCGCCTTCGCGCTTCAGCCGGGCCGCGAACTCGTGGTCGGCGAGCAGGTCCGCCCGCTCGCGTCGGTAGGCCTCGGCCTCGCGGTCGTCGGTGGCCCGCCGGGCGCGCCTGGTCAGCTCCGCAGCGCGGTCCACCACGTCCTCGGGAAGCTCACTCATCGAGGGCCTCGTTGGCCAGGTCGTCGGCGCGGTCGTTTACGTCCCGCGGTACGTGGTCGACGGCCCACTCGTCGAACCCCGCCAGCAGCTCGCGGACCCGGACCCGCCGCTCGCGGAGTTCCGGGTCGTTCACGTCGTACTCCCCGCGGACCTGCCTGACGACCAGCTCGGAGTCGCCCCGGCAGTGCACCTCCTCGAACCCGTGGTCGCGGGCCACCTCGAGGCCGCGGATGAGGGCGTCGTACTCGGCCTGGTTGTTGGTCGCCCGGCCGATGCGCTCGCCGCCCTCCGCGGCGATGCCGCCCGAGGCCGAGACCACCACGTAGCCGACGGCGGCCGGCCCGGGGTTGCCGCGGGCCGCGCCGTCGAAGTAGACGTGCGCCCGCCCGCCGCCGTCGGCGAGCAGCCCCACGAGGCGCTCGGGTGTCGCGCCCTGGACGACCACCTTGTCGTCGTAGGCGACGGCCGTGGCACCCCCGTACTCGGCGCGCCACCGCTCGTGGTCGGTGTTGCCCGGGGCGACCGCCACCCCGGCCTCGACCAGGCGCTCGCGGGCGCGATCGGGGTCGCACTCGACGACCGGCACGGACGCCACTGGCGGTTACCCGGCGATAACCCTTGCGGTGCGTCCGTCCGGCGGTCGAGCGGCGGCGAACCGCCCGCCTGCGACCATTCCGCCCTGCACGGAGCCACAAGATACTTGTCCCAGGGTTTAAGGCTGTCCGAATTTGTACTATAAAAATGCGATGACACGGCCCAGCCGCCAACGGGAGCGCGAGCGCGAAACCGAGGGGGAGGACGAACAGGAGGACGTGAGGGCCTGTCCGGAGTGTGGTTCGGACCAGCTAGTAAAGAGTTCCGACCGCGGCGAGCTCGTCTGCGACGACTGCGGCCTCGTCGTGGAGGAGGAGCAGATCGACCCCGGTCCCGAGTGGCGGGCGTTCAACCACCAGGAGCGCCAGGAGAAGTCCCGGGTCGGTGCCCCGACGACCCAGACGATGCACGACAAGGGGCTGACGACGACCATCG
>CAYWNQ010000104.1:0-7892 GCA_964459695.1 uncultured Halobacteriales archaeon
GGTCGTAGGTCCGCATGAACGTGATGGGCCCCGAGGCGATGCCGCCCGTCGAGCCGACGGGGTCGCCGTAGGGCCGCAGCTTCCAGAACGCGTAGCCCATCCCGCCGCCGCTGTTGTGCGAGACGACGGAGTCGGCGACGTACTCGGGGTCGTCGGCGACAGTGACATCGTAGACGGTTGCCGGTCCGGCGTCTTCGACCGCCTCGACCTCCTGGTGCCACTCGTGCTCGCCGACGACCGTCCCACATCGCGTAGCCTCCGGTGGCGACTCCGAGAGCGACGTCGACAGCTGCCTCGACCGGGTGTCCACGTATCCGACGTCCTCGGCGAACCGCTCGAGTCCCACCGCATCCGTCGGGGCGACGCTGAAGTAGTCGCGGTCCTCGTCGTCCCACTCCCATCTCGTCGCGGGAATGCCAACGCCGAGCAGGAGCTGGAGCGTCTCGTCGACGAGGCGTTCGGACGAACTGTAGAGACGGGGATACCGGCCCCTGGTCAGCGTCCCGTCCGTGGAGAACAGCCCGCGGAGGAACGCGGAGACCCGCTCGTGGTCAGTCCTCCAGATCGGGTCCGGGACGCGGGCATCGGCGGAGGACTCTTTCGCGTCACCGAAGTGGTGCAGCCACCACCGCTTGACCTCGTGGCTGTGGATGACGGCCTCGTAGCAACCCTCCGTCCACGTGTAGTCGACGCCCGTGTCGAACAGTCGGCGAGCGAGCGTGTCTACGTGGTTGAGGACATCGTCGCGGTTGACGTGGAACCGGATGCCGTCCTGGTGGACGGACCCGTCTCCCACCCAGATGCCGACCAGTTCCGCGAGGTCGGTCGTGAGACGCTCGGGCTGGGTGACCGTCTTGACCGGCTGTCCGTTCGCCTCCAGTGCCTGGCGCGTCCGGTACTGCTGCACCGTCGTGGCGTGGACGCCCAGCTCGGCAGCGATCTCGCGGTCGGAATGGTCGTCGTTGTACAGCGCGGCGAACGCCTCTTCGTCGAAACTGGCGCCGGGCTGCCTGCCGCCGTCCCCGTTCGCCGGGAGGTCGAGGTCGTTCGCGCGTCGTCGCTGGACAGTCGACGGGGAACACCCGAGTTCGTCGGCGATCCGGTAGTCGCTGAGACCCGTCGCGTGAAGCTCCGCGATGTCCTCGTTCGAGACGGTCCGGTTGTCTCCCCACCGCCCGCCCGCTTCGACGGGGGTGAGCGGATCCGTCTCGTCCTCGTCGGTGAGCCAGCCGAGCCGAATCGAGAGCGTGTCGCCCGGCTCGACGTCCTCGAGTTCCGTCCAGTCGCCGTCGACGAGGAGGCGGTGGTTGGGCGTCCCCCTAATGGAGATGCCACCTTCGGTGACGATTCGTCTGGTAGGCGCGTCGTCGTAGGCGTGAACCTCGTCCACGTTCCGGGTGTCGTAGGTGTCCCCGTCCCGCTGGACGATTTCGTCGCCCGGTTCGACGTCAGCGATGGAGACGGCGCCCTCGCCGTCGACGGCCACGTGGGCGTCGTCGGTCAGACACTGGAAGACCTGTGCGGCCTCCTTGGCGGTCTGGTGGATGTCGTCGATGTCGTCGTCGGGCGAGTCGACGAAGCAGGCCGACAGCTGCTGGAGCTCGTCGCCGGCGTTCATCAGCGTCGGCGAGTTCGGCATGAACGAGAGGTCCTCCATCAGCGCCCGGAACTCGCCGGCGACCGACTCGACGTGCTCGCGGACCTCGGGCGGCAGCTCGGGCACCAGCGTCTCGTAGGCGAACTTGTTGACGTTGTGGACCGACAGCGTCGTCTCGGCGTCGTCGGTTGCGGTGACACCTTTCCCGAACACCTCGGCGGCGAGCTCGTCCCGGCGGGGGTGGTCGGGCTTGAGCTGGTCGGGCGTGACGGTCACCTCGATGCCGCGCTCCTCGGCCTCGAACACCGCCTCGGCCAGGGCGATGTTCCTCGCGACGCGGCCGAAGAGGTCCTCGGGCTCCTCGATCAGATTGCCGTCGGCGTCCTTGCGCAGGTACCGCGCGGGCAGGATGTCGTGGTAGGCGTTGTCGGTGAGTCGCTGCTCGAGGGTGTCGCCGTCCGTGCGCTTGACGGGCAGCGTGAGCTCGTCCGCGGAGACCTCGGCGTCGGACATCACTCGGCGCTCCCGCCCGGCGCGGGCGTCTGGCGTGCGATCCTGTGTTTCGTCTGGAAGTCGAATCCGTGCATCTGTGACGGCGCGTGCTATCTTCGGGTGGCCACATTAACCCTGCGGCCTGGGGCGGTCGGTCGGTCTGACTGGCGCCGCGTATAGTCGGCACTGGTTGCGTTTTCGGAGATCGTGCCCGGGTGCAAGCGGTCGCGCGGTACAATCATCGGGGCGGCACCCCCATAAGGGTAGGTAGACCGCGGCGGAACTAAAGTGTTCCACCCGAAACTGTCCTTCCCTTTGTCGGTTGTCCACCCGAAAGATCCGGGTGGGGGTCTGACGGCCGTCTCGCGCCCGTCTGACGGGTGGGCTTCGGGATGTTCTCGGGGGGATTGGATGCGTTCAGCAGACCGCCGACCGGTCCTGGTGTCTTCGACCGCCCCCGCAGACCGCTGCTCGTGCTCGAACCGATCGCACCGCCGGAAACCCCCCGCCCGCGTCGCGGCGCAGCCGCGACGGAACGCAGAGGTCGGGCCTGCGGCCCGACCTCACGCTCGACCGGTTGCGCCGCCCGAGTCCAGCCAGCCGGGGCTCTCCTGGCGGTAAAGACGGTCGTCGTCGAGACATGGGACCTCCGGCGGGCGAGGAAACGACTCTACACTGAACAGTGCCACCTCCTCCGGCCCACAGACTTACGCCCCCCGCGTCCGACGCGCCCGGTATGTTCGCGCTGTTCGTGGACCAGCTCGCGACCCTGCCGGGCATCCTCGGCACGCTCATCGTCATCGCCGTGGTCATCCTGGTCGGACGCATCGTCCTCGAGGTGGCCTGGAAGCTGGTGCTCGTCGCCACCGTGATCGTCGCGGCGCTGTGGCTGCTGGGGCTGCTGGGACCGCTGCAGGGCCTGTTCTGAGCCGCGCTACGCCGCGCCGTCGACCATCGCCAGGAAGTTGCCGATGACGTCGTGGCCGACGCCCGTCAGCACCGACTCCGGGTGGAACTGGACGCACGTGAGCGGGTGGTCGCGGTGGCGCAGCCCCATCACGAGGGCGTCGTCGCGGGTCCGGGCGCTCACCTCCAGCGCGTCGGGGACCTCGGTCGCCACCAGCGAGTGGTACCGCCCGCCCCGGAACCCCTGGTCGATGCCGGCGAACACGCCCGCGCCGTCGTGGTCGATGGGGACGGCCTTGCCGTGGACCGGCTCGGGCGCCCGACCGACGCTGCCGCCGTACTCGTGGACCGCCGCCTCGAGGCCGAGGCAGACGCCCAGCGTCGGGACCGTCGGCGACAGCTCCCGCAGCACCGCCGGCGTCACGCCGACGTCGCGGTCGTTTCCGGGGTGGCCCGGCCCGGGGGAGATGACGATGGCGTCCGGGTCGGTGGCCGCGACCGCCGACAGCGAGGCGGTGTTGCGCAGCACCGCGGTGTCGGCGTGCTGGCTGACGTACTCGACCAGGTTGTAGGTGAACGAGTCGAAGTTGTCCACGAAGGTGACGGTCGTCATCCGCCGGCCCCCCGGTCGGGCGCGGCGGCCTCCGGGACGGCCACCTCGTCGCCCTCGATGGCCGCCAGCGCCTCCAGCACGCCGTCCATCTTCCGCTCGGTCTCCTCGTACTCGCGGGCGGGCTCGGAGTCGGCGACGATGCCGGCACCGGCGCGGACGGTGACCCGCGCCGCGTGGTCGGCCACCCGGTCGCCGGTCTCGACCGTCGCCGTCCGGATGACGATGGCGAAGTCGGCGTCGCCGGTCCAGGAGTAGTAGCCGACGCCGCCGCCGTAGGGGCCCCGCGGCGTGGCCTCGAGTTCGTCGATGAGCTCCATCGCCCGGATCTTCGGCGCGCCGGCCAGCGTGCCCGCGGGGAACGCCGCCCGGGTGGCGTCGAAGGCGTCGGCGTCGTCGGCCAGCCGCGCCGTCACCGTCGACTCGATGTGCTGGACGTGGCTGTACTTCAGGACGTTCATGAACTCCGCGACGCTGACGCTGCCGGCGCGGGCCACCCGCCGGACGTCGTTGCGCGCCAGGTCGACCAGCATCGTGTGCTCGGCGCGCTCCTTGTCGTCGGCGAGCATCTCCCCGGCGAGCCGCCGGTCCTCCACGGGCGAGGAGCCACGCCGGCAGGTGCCGGCGATGGGGTTGGCCATCACCTCCCGGCCCCGGACGGAGACGAGCGTCTCCGGCGACGCGCCGACGATGGTGAGGTCGTCGTGGGCCAGCACGTACATGTACGGCGACGGGTTGACGGCCCGCAGCGCCTCGTACAGACCCAGCGGGTCGACGTCGCCCGACAGCTCCCGCGTCCGGGAGACGACGCCCTGGTAGATGTCGCCGTCCAGCACGTGCTCCTTGGCGCGGGCCACGGCGTCCTCGTAGGCCTCCCGGGGGCCGGCAGTCTCGGACTCGCGCCGGAACCCGCCCGTCTCGACCGGCGGCGCCTCCGCCAGCAGGTCGGCGACCCGCTCGGCCTCGGCGGCCACGGCGTCGTAGACGGCGTCGGCGTCGCCGTCGACGACCGGGGTGAACACCAGCGAGACGCGGTCCTGGGCGTCGTCGAACACCACGGTCCGGGTCGTGAGGACGAACTGGGCGTCCGGGAACCGCGAGTCCGGCCGCTCGAGGCCGACCTCCTCGAGCCACGTGTCGTAGACGGCGTCGTAGGCCAGGAAGCCCACGAGCCCGCCGTCGAGGTGCCGGCGCTCGGTGTCTGGGAAGTTCGCGAGCGGCAGGTCCGGCAGCGCGGCCCGGAGCTCGTCGAGCACGTCGCCGCCGTCCGTCGAGACGACGCCGTCGTAGCGGTCGTCGAACACCTCGACGCGACTGTCGGCGTCGCCGCCGGGCACCGTCACCACCGCCGCCGGGTCGTAGCCGACGAAGGAGTACCGGGCGTGCCGGTCCGCGCCGGCGTCGGCGGTGAACGCCCCCGCCGGGTCGCTGGAGGCGACCTTCTCGGCGCTCTCCAGCAGGAACCCGTAGTCGCTCGCGGGCGCGTCGGTCGACCGGCCGGTCAGGGCGGCGTAGGCCGCCAGCGGCTCGACGTCGACGTCCAGCGTCGCCGCCACGCGCACCACCGTCGGCCCGTCGCCGGCGTGCTCGCGGAACGCGGCCCGGTCGGTGTCGAGCGTCACGACTCCGGCTCCCCCACCGGCCGGCTCCCGGCGGTCCGTGCGGCGTCGACGAACGCCCGGACGGCGTCGTGGTCCTTCCGCCCACCGGCGGCCTCGACGCCGCTGGCGACGTCGACGGCGTACGGGTCCACCGCGCGCACGGCCTCGCCGACGTTGGCCGGCGTCAGGCCGCCGGCCAGCACGACCGGCACCGCGAGGTCGGCGACGACCGACCGCGCCGCCGCCCAGTCGTGGGTCTCGCCGGTGCCGCCCGCGCCGGCGTCGTCGAGCGAGTCGACGACGATCCCGTCGACCGCTGCCGGGAGGTCGCGGGCCCCCGCCGGGTCGGTCGCCACCAGGACGGCGGCGTCACAGTCCGCGGCGACCGCCGCGGCGTCGCCCGCGCCTGCCCCGTGGAGCTGGACGGCGTCGGGACCGATCCGGTCGACGAGGGCGCCGACCCGGTCGGCGTCGGCCATGGTGACGAGCACCGTCGCGACGAACGGCGGGGTCGCCTCGGCGAGCGCCGCCGCGCGCTCGACGGGGACCTCCCGCGGCGAGTCGACCGACACCTCGCAGGTGAGGCCGACGGCGTCAGCGCCGGCGTCGACCGCCGCCGCGAGGTCGGGCTCGCGGGTGATGCCACAGCACTTGACGCGGGTCATGCCGCCACTGACCGGAGGTCGGCGAGCTTCCCGGCCGCCGCGCCGTCGTCGATGGCCGACCGGGCGCGCTCGACGCCCTCGTGGATGGAGTCGGCCGCGCCGGCGACGTAGATGGCCGCGCCGGCGTTGGCGAGCACGATGTCCCGCCGTGCCCCGTCGACGTCGCCCTCCACGATGCCCCGCAGCGCCGCGGCGTTCTCCTCGGGCGAGCCGCCGGCGACGTCGGCCACGTCGTGGCGGGCGAGGCCCAGGTCCGCCGGCGCCACGGTCCGGCGGCTGACCTCCGCGCCGTCGACCTCCGCGACCACCGACTCGTCGTGGACCGCGATCTCGTCGAGGCCGGCGCCGTGGACCACCAGCGCCCGCTCGACGTCCATGTTCGCCAGCGCCCGGGCGAGCACGGGCACGAGGTCGGGGTCGTAGACGCCCACCACCTGGGCGTCGGCGCCGGCGGGGTTGGTCAGCGGGCCGAGCACGTTGAAGACCGTCCGCATCCCGAGCTCCTTGCGGGGCCCGATGACGGCCTTCATCGCCGGGTGGAACACCGGCGCGAGCATGAACCCGATGCCCTGGCGCTCGATGGCGGCCTCGACGGCGGGCGGCTCGGCGTCGATCTCGACGCCGACGGTCTCGAGGACGTCGGCGCTGCCGGACGAGGAGGACACCGAGTAGTTGCCGTGCTTGGCGACCGGGACGCCGGCGCCCGCCGCGACCACGGCGCTGGTCGTCGAGACGTTGATGGTGTCGTGGTCGTCGCCGCCGGTGCCGCAGGTGTCGACCAGCGGTTCGCGGTCCGGGTCGATGGTGCGGGCCGCCTCGCGCATCCCCTCGGCGAAGCCCGCGATCTCGGCCTCGGTCTCGCCCTTGGCGCGCAGCGCGGCCAGCAGCGCGCCGATCTGTGCCTCGGTGGCCTCCTCGAACACCAGGCCGGCGGCGGTCCTGGCCTCGGCCTGTGAGAGGTCCCCGCCCGCCGTGACGCGCTCGATGTACTCCTGCATAGTGGACACCAATGTTCGTTGTTGGGTTATGATGGACAAATATGTTCATCGGCTTAAGCCTGTCGGGACGGCGGCGAGGGGATCAGGTCCATCGTGCGTCGCTAGGTGGGTCGTTCCGAAACCTTCAATTGCGCCAGCAAACTACCGGGGGACGCGACGTGGGCTCGTGGTCTAGACCGGTTATGACACCTCCTTGACATGGAGGAGGCCGGCGGTTCAAATCCGCCCGAGCCCACTCGCTTCTGCGAGGAACGGACGTGACGAGCGAAGCGTGCGTGAGGCGGATTTGAACCAGGGGAGTCGCATGCCCGGAAGCGCAGCGAACGAGGTGAGCGAGCATCCCGGACCGTCTCCCCGTGGTTCACAATCCGCCCGACCAGTCGCGACCGCCCCACCTCACCTACTCTCGCCCCGCCCCTCGAGCTTCCGCAGCGACTCGTGGGCGCCCACCACCATGCACGGGACGACGACCATGAACAGGTGCTCCTCGATGGGGATGCCCGCCAGCTCCACGCCGGTCCGCAGCGGGATCGCGAACACGCCGACCTCCAGGGTGTACCAGTCCCAGACGTACGCGAACGGGTACAGCACCGCGGTCGTCCGGGCCGCCGCCCGGAACGCGTCGGCGTAGTACAGCAGCGCGAGGGCGACCATCCCCCAGAGGAGTTCGGTAACGAGGTAGGTGTACTGGCCGAACACGCCGATGTCGGGGAGCACGGCGGCGATGTTCGGGAGAATCGGTGTTAGGTCTACCGGGGAGGAAGGGCTGGCTAGCGTGTTCGTTCTGGACCGACACCACCGCCCGGAAAGCCCCCGAGCCGCTGGCTAGGATGCTCGGACTGGACCGCCGCCACCGCATGGAAAGCCCCGAGGCGCTGGCTAGGATGCTAGGGCTGGACCGCCACCACCGCCCGGAAAGCCCCGAGGCGCTGGCTAGGATGCTCGTGCTGGACCGCCACCACCGCCCAGAAAGCCCCGAGGCGCTGGACTCGGGCGGCTCGCTGCGCGCTTCGGCCTCCCTTC
>CAYWNQ010000105.1:0-7850 GCA_964459695.1 uncultured Halobacteriales archaeon
GCCCACGAGGAGGCCGTCCCCGCGAACGTCACCCACAGCACCGCGACGGTGGCGGTGCACGCCAACGGCTCGGCGACCTGGACCGTCACGAACCGCGTGAACGCGTCGGCGGCCGAGCGACTCCGCGCGGACCCCGCCCTGCTCGAGGAGGTGGCGAGACGCGCCGCCACCCGGGGCTGGGGGCTGCCGGGCGTCCACGGGAGTGGCGAGGTCGGGTTCCGCTCCGCGTCCGTCGACGACCGGACCGTCACGCTCCGGTTCGTCGACCCCGACGCGGGCAGGCGCCACGCCGGCGTGCTCGTCGTCGACTACCTCCACACGGAGGGCGTCCGGGGCGGATGGTTCCTCAACGCCGACACGTTCACCGTCGTCGGCCCGCCCGGGACCGCGGTCGTCAACGACCCGGCGGCGGCCATCGACCGCGAGTCCGCGCCCGCCGACGCCGTTCCCGCGGTGGACGGCCGGCGGGTGACGTGGCAGGGGTCGGTCGACCCCGACGGACCGGCGTTCTCCGCGGACCTCTACCTCGCGTTCGGCGACGCGGGGACGCCGGCCGTCCAGGTGGACGCGGCGCTCGCCCTCGCGACGGCGCCGATCTGGCTCGACAACGTCGCGGTGTTCGTCCTCCCAGCGGTGGCCGTCTACGGCGTCCTGCTGGTCGGCGTCGCCGCGGCCACGCGCCGGGTCGCCGCGACCGACGCCGATCCCGCCCGCGTCGAGAGGGGCGTCGCCGCCGTCGGTGCGGTCGGCGTCGCTGCCGGCCTCGTCGCGACCGTCCTGGGGGCCCCGGGCTCGTTCGTCGGCGTGGCGACCGTCTACCTCACGACCGGGGGCCTCGCGCTGGCTCGCCCGCGGTGGCTCCGCTCGGTCCGGGGCGCGCTCGGCGTCGGCGCGGCCGGCCTCGCCCTGCTCGCGGCCGTCCAGCTGGTCGTCGGTGGCGGCTTCGGCGCCACCGGTCGCTCCCTCCCCGCCGCGCTCCGCACCGCGGCCGTCCACCTCCCGGTGGCCGTCGCGCCCGCGTTCGGCGTCGCAGTGGCGCGGGCCGCCCGCCGGGGTGACCGGAGGGCCACCGCGGGTGCGTTCCTCGGCGCGCTCCTCGCCCTCGGCGTCGCCGGCGGCGTCCTCGTCCCGTACGGCACCCGCCCGTGGGGCCTGCTCCTCGTCTTCACGGTTGGCGGGGCGATTCTGGCGGCGGTCCTCGGGCTCCCGCTCGCGGCGCTCGGCGCGCGGCGCTGGGCCGGCGACGGGGACGGCCCGTCGGCCGGCAGGCCCCGGGACGACGTCGTGGCCTCGACCGACTGACCGACGGTGGCGTCGACCGCCCCACCCGCGACCGGGACGCGGCTCCCGGGGTCCGACACCCTTAACTCGCGGTTGGGCGAACCACCGCCCATGAAGCGGCTCATCATCCTGGGCGACCCCGGCGTCCGGAAGGGCGACGTCATCGAGTACGACGGCGACGAGGTCGTCTGCTTCGGCGTCTCCCGGCAGGGCGACTGGCACGGCCCCGACCGGGTCCAGCTGTGGTGCACCGTCGGCGGCCGCGACGAGGTCGAGACCTTCGAGCGCCGGGAGTTCATCCCGATGCACCTCGACGTCGAGGAGGTCGACGCCGGTGCGGTCGAGGTCGTCGAGAAGTCCAACAAGCTGGCGGTCTGAGCCTCAGAGCCGGTCCTGGTCGACCTCGTAGATGACCACCGTCCCGTCGCCGAACGACTCGGCGACGCTGACGGCGTCGAGCTCCTGGACGGTGATGGTGCCGTACAGCTCCCGCTCGTTCGGCCCGACGTAGACGTACTGCACGTCGTGGGCGGCCAGGAGTTCGCGCTGGCGCGCCGGCTGGCCCTGGTAGATCTGCCGGACCTCCTCGACGCGCTCCGTGAACGTCTCGGGCGAGCGGTAGATGTACTCGTGGCCCGCGGGGCCGCCCCAGCCCGCCAGCGTCGGCACGCCGGTGAGGCTCGCGGGCGCGTTGACCCAGCGGTACCGTGCGAGGTCGTTGCAGCCACACGCCGGCGCCGAGGCCATCGTCGGCGTGCCCTCGCGGGCGTCGAGCCAGTCGATGGCGGCGGCCTCCTCGGGGTGGTAGACCTCGACGAACCGCGTGGCGTCCAGCGTCGGGTTCGAGACATCGGCCACCGGGTCGTCGCCGCCGAAGTGGTTCGGCAGCGCGAAGCCGGCGTACAGCGCCGTCGAGAAGACCAGCACCACGACCAGCGCCCGGCCCGCGCGGCGCCAGGCGCCGCTGCGGGGCGTCGACAGGGTGACGTCGCCGGCGTCGGCCAGCCGCGCGAGGACGACCCCCATCCCGAGGGCGAACAGCTGCCACACCTGGGCGTACACCTTGAACAGCGTGTTGAACCGCCCGATGACCGACTCGATGTAGAGGAACTCCACGATCAGGACCAGCCCGACCCCGCCCAGCACCGCCACCGTCTCGAACCCCACGTCGCCGAGCCGGTCGGCGCCGCGCTCGCGGGCCCGCAGCACGTACCACGCCGCCAGCCCGAGCGGGACGAAGACGCCGACGGCGGCGGCCTGGTAGAGGACGCCCACCGCGACCGCGGCGAACAGGCCGAGGCCGAGCAGGGCGGCGTCGAAGGCCTCCTCGACCCGCGTGAGCAGCCGCCGGCCGAGGTAGGCGACGAACGCGACCAGGAAGGCGCCGTGGACCAGCAGGAGCTCGCCCAGCGGCGTCCGGCTCCCCGGCGTCACGACCGCGATTCCCCGCCCCGTCGCGCTCGTGAGCCAGAACGGCAGCGACACGACGAGGGCGACGGCCAGCATCACCCCGGCGGCGGCCAGCGCGAGCCCGAGCCGCCGGGCCTCGCCGCGCCAGCCGGCGGCCTCGTCGCCGCCGAGCCGGTCGGCCACCGGCGCCGGGAACAGGGTGGCGGGGTCGGCGTCGGCGAACAGCACCGACAGGAAGAGCACGCCCCCCGCGGTCGGGAACGACCAGGTGTTCACCACCGCCAGCAGCCCGGCGACGGCGGGCATCGCGCCGAACACCAGGACCCGGCGCCGGCGACGCGCCGTCTCGGGGGTCAGCCAGTAGGCGAACGCGACGCCCACCGCGAGCAGCAGGAACGGCGTCGACATCATGTGGGCGTGCATGTCGCCGTTGAGCCACGCGAACAGCGGGAACTCGTTGATGGAGCCGGTGATCACGCGGCTGGCGTTCCAGTAGTGGAAGTCCGCCGGCGTCCAGGCGACCACGTCGTTTGGGAGGCCCAGCGCCGACACCGCCGTCCGCGACAGGTCCGGCGGGAGCGCCCAGACCAGCAGCTTCGCCGGCGTGTGGAGGTTGGCCGCGACGGCGGCGAAGAAGGCGCCCAGCCCCGCCGCCAGCCGCCGGCGCGCGCCCGTCGCCGCGGCGACGTTGCCGGCGAGCCCGTAGACGGCGGTCACCATCGCGGCGTAGAACCCGGCCAGCGCCAGGTTGTAGCCGAATCGCGGCGCGGTGAACGTCAGCCGGGTGAGCAGGCCGGCGACGACGTGGCCGCCGTAGTAGTACTGCACCGGCTCGCCGGCGAACCAGAAGTCCTCCGGCGGCAGCGTGCCGGCCCGCAGCGTCGCCTTCAGCAGGCCGTAGTCGAGGAACTTCTCGCCGCCGGCCGCGGGGACGGAGGGGTCGACGGCGCGGACGGCCACCAGGAACAGGAACGCCACCGCGAACACCGCCGCCGCCTCGGCGTACGCCCGCTCGTCGACCGGCGCGTCCTCGGCGAGGTAGGCGCCGGCGACCAGCACCAGCGTCCCGGCGACCAGCGCCGGCCAGCCGAACGAGACGTGGCCGACGAGGAAGCCGACCAGGCCGAGGACGGCCAGCGCCAGCGGGATGGCCAGCGACGCGCCGCGGTCGGCGAACCGGGGGAACAGCCAGCCCGCGACGGGCAGCGCGGCGAACCCGAGCAGCAGGTAGGCCACCAGCCACACGACGACGAGCCCGTACTGCATCTGTCGGCAAGGTGGCGGCGCTCCCTATACGTCTTGTGACACCGGACGGCGGTGGGAGTCGAACAGTTTTTGCCCGCGCCACCGGTTGCTCATGCCGATGGCCGCCTCCCTGGGTATCGTGGTCCCCGCCTTCCGGCCCGACGTCGACGTCCTCGGTCCCTACGTCCGGGCCCTCGCAGCGGAGCTCGACCCCGACGCCCTCCGCGTCGAGCTCGACGACCCCGAGCCGGGCGTCGTCGACGCGCTCGCGGACCTCCCGGCGACGGTCAACGCCGTCCCGACGCGGCGCGGCAAGGGCGCCGCCGTCACCGCCGGGTTCGAGGCGCTGTCGACGGAGGTCCTGGCGTTCGCCGACGCCGACGGGTCGACGCCCGCCGACTCCGTCGCGGCCGTCGTCGCACCGGTCCGGGCCGGCGACGCCGACCTGGCCGCGGGGTCGCGGCGCCACCCCGACGCGACGGTCCACGGCCACCAGACCCTCGCCCGGCGGCGGCTGGGCGACGCGTTCGCGTGGCTCGCCGGGCGGGTGCTGTCCCCGGACCTGTACGACTACCAGTGTGGCGCCAAGGCGCTGTCGGCGGACGCGTGGTCGGCGCTGCGGGGCCACCTCCACGAGCCCGGCTTCGCGTGGGACGTCGAGCTGGTGGCGATGGCCGGCGCGCTGGACCTCCGGGTCGCGGAGGTGCCCGTCGAGTGGGAGGACCAGCCCGGCTCGACCGTCTCGCCGGTGCGGTCGTCGCTGTCGATGGGGCGGGCGCTGGTGGTCGCGCGCCTCCGCGCCGGCCGGGTCACCGACAGCCGCCTCCGGGACGCCCTGGGGGGCGAGACCACGCCGCTGGTCGAGCGGGAGTGACCGTGCTCGACGCCCTCCAGGCGCGGCTCCGGGCGCTCGCGTCCGGCGAGCGCGTCGGCCAGTTCGTCTCCGTCGGCGTGGCGGGCGCCAGCCTCGAGACGGTCGTCGTGGCGCTGCTGACCGCCGGCGTCGTGGCCGGCCTGAGCGTCCAGCCGCTGGCGGCCAAGGCGGTCGGCGCCGAGGCCTCGATCTCGCTGATGTTCCTGCTCAACGACCGGTGGACCTTCGCCGACGAGGGCGGCGACGGTGCGGCGGCGCTGGCCCGCCGGTACGGCAAGTCCCACGTGGTCCGGCTCGGCGGGCTCGCCGTGGCGTTCGCCACGCTGTACGTGCTCACCAGCTGGGTCGACGTCCGGCTGGTCGTCGCCGACGCGAACCTCTGGCCCACGGTGGCCAACGGCATCGGCATCGGCGTCGGGATGGTGCTGAACTTCGTCGCCGAATCGCTGGTCACCTGGCGGGTCCACGACCCGGGATGACGCCGGGAGAACTGGGCGAGGGCTTCCGAATCACAACCCTTAATGGACGGACCGGGTTACGACGCGGTAGCGGGATGGGATAGCCAGGAGATTCCGCCGGGCTCATAACCCGGAGACCGGACGTTCAAATCGTCCTCCCGCTACTCCTCGCGGTCGCCACTGCGACCAGTCGCCACGCCGACCGACCGCGCCCACGCCCACCCGACCGCCGGCCTACCCGTCCCCGTCCTCGTCGACGATGAGGACCTCGCCGTCCTCGACGTCGACGTTGATCAGGGTCTTGGCCGCGTACGGCGTCCCGTCGAGTTCGTTGGTGCCGCCGACCTTCTTGATGACCGCCACCACGTCGACCAGGTCGGCGCCGACGTCGTCCAGCGCGGCGCAGATGGCCCGCAGCGTCCCGCCGGTCGACAGCACGTCGTCCAGCACCAGCACGCGGTCGCCGGCCTCGACGTCGTTGATGAACATCTCGTTCTCGGAGTAGCCGGTGGCCTGCGAGAGCGACACCTCGCCGGGCAGGCCGTACTCGCGCTTGCGGACGACCGTCAGCGGGATGTCGGTCATCAGCGACACCGCCGTGGAGATGTGGATGCCCATCGCCGCCGGCGTGACGATCTTGTCGACGTCGTCGAGTTCGGCCTTCCGGATGATGCGGATGACGATCTCCCGGAGCAGCTCCGGCTCGAGCATCGGCACCCCGTCGCTGATGGGGTGGACGAAGTACTGGTAGCCCTCCTTCTCGATGATGGGGGCGTCCAGGAGGGAGGCCTGCAGTCGGTCCATGTCGACCCGACGGCCAGACCCCGGTAAAAGCTGACGGATTACGGGACCAGCGGGAGCGCGAAGTCGCCGGCGTACGCGAAGTGGTGGAGTCCCGAGAGGAGCACCAGCACCGTCCCCGCGCCCGCGGCGAGGCCGAGCAGGAGGGCGCCGACCCGGGGGTAGCGGTGGCCGGACTCGCCCGCCACGGCCCAGGCCCCCGTCGCCAGCGCCAGGGCGAGCCCCACGACGGCGTGGGCCTGCAGCGCCTCGCCGAGCGGCGCTTGGCGGGCGACCAGGCCCGCGAGGAACAGCTGGCCGCCGATCAGGACCGATCCGGCGTACGTCCAGGCGAGCGTGGCGCCGTTGGACTGGATCGCCTCGCGGACGGTGGGGAGTCGCACGGCGGCGTAGACCAGGAGGAGGTAGACCGGCACGAGATAGCGGACGGTGACCTGGGCGTGGAGCGGGAGGTTGGGGAGGAAGTGGAGCGTGATTCCCACACCGACGGCCACCGCCAGGAGGTCGACCGCGCCGGCGGGCGTTCGAGCGCGCCCGCGGACGGCCGCCAGCGGGAGAGCGAGGACCGGTCCGACGACCGGGGCGGACTCGAGGACGGTCAGGTTGATGGCCGCCGTCCCGTCCTCGATCGCGACCCGCGGGATGTAGCCGCTCCGGACGACGGTGTGCCAGACCCGGTCCGGGCGGTCGAACGCGACATCTAGGCCGAGGAACAGCCGGTTTTTGAGCAGGACGAGCGGATGGACCGCCGGGTGGACTGCCCCGAGGAGCGTCGAAATCAGCGAGCCACCACCCGAACCGCCGGTCGCCACGTCGCTCCGTCCACCGCCGGTCGCCAAGCCGCCCCGTCCATCGCCGGTCGCCAGGCCGCCCCGTCCATCGACGGAATTCATCCACAGCAGCCGCGGCGCCCCCAAGGGGTCGCCCGAGATCAGGACGTTCGTCACCAGAAACGGGACCAACGAGGCGCCGAGTGCCCCACCGACGAGTGCGAGGTCCCGAAGCCCAGTGCGGTCGGCCGTCGCGACGTCCACCAGGCCAAGGGCCAGTAGCACGACCAGCGCCTCGGGCGCGTGGACCCACGCGAGCAGCCCGACCGGGACGTACGCCAGCGCCCGGAACCGCCGCGAGTTCGTCTCCCGCGCCCGGAGCAAGCAGTAGGCAACTGCCACCACCGCCAGCGCGGTGACGGCGTGGCGCTTGGGCAGCGGCGCCCAGAACGCCAGCGGCGACGCGAGCCCCGCCGCCACGCCCGCCGCGAGCCCCACCCGGCGCCCGTGGACGCGAGCCACGAGCCGGTACAGCAGCACCGCCGCCAGTCCGGCGGCGACCATCGTTCCCAGCTGCAGCGCCATCAGCGGGAACCAGCGTGGATCCAGCGGCGTCGCGAGCGCCGCGTTCGCTCCGAACGCGACCAGTGCCACGGCGCTCGCCCCGCCCAGGACGGCGCGCTCACGGCCCGTCTCGCGTCCGAGAAGCACTCCGGCTGCGACTATAGACAGGGACCACCCGGCAGCGACGGCGATGCGCGGGTCCGCAACCACACCAACGGCCTCCAGCGCGAACAGGAACGGCAGCGAGAGGACCACGTGGCCGTAGTTTCGCCCGTACAGCCGCCCGTCGACCACGTACGTTCCGGGCGTCTCGAGCCCGGGGCCGTAGGTCGCCGACTCGAGGTACAGGTGCCCATCGGCGACGGCGGCCATCGTGTTCGCCACCGTGTACGTGTCGTTGATGAACACGCCGACGCGCCAGGTGAGGACGTACGTCGACAGCGCGAC
>CAYWNQ010000106.1:0-7598 GCA_964459695.1 uncultured Halobacteriales archaeon
GCCGCAGGCCCGACCTCTGCGTTCCGTCGCGGCGGTAGCGAGGGAGCGAAGCTCCTTCGGACCATTCGCGCGGCGGAGCCGCGCGAAGAAGCCGCGACGCGGGCGGGGCTTTCTGGCGGTCCCCCGGGCTCGAGCACGAGTGGCGATCGGCGGTTACGGTGATGGCGGTCGAGCACCAGGCTGGGAGCCAGCGGATCAGCCGACAAAGAACGAACGCGGATCGTGGACCGCGACGGTCGACGGGGCGACTACTCGTGCTTCGAGACGGTGCTGCGGTACTGCTCGGCGACGTTGTCCCAGTCGACGACGTCGAAGAACGCGTCGACGAAGCTGCCGCGGTCCGGGCCGTAGTCGTAGTAGTAGGAGTGCTCCCAGACGTCCAGCGCCAGGATGGGGTGGGCGCCCCAGAGCGCGCCGTCGTCGTGGCCGTCGACGGCGACGTTGCGGAGCTGCTTGGCCACGGGGTCGTAGACCAGCAGGGCCCAGCCGCCCGCGGCGCTCGCGGCGGCCTCGAACTCGCCCTTCCAGCCCTCGTAGGAGCCGAAGTCCTCCTCGATGCGGTCGAGCAGGTCGCCCTCGGGCTCGCCGCCGCCGTTCGGGTCCATGTTCTCCCAGAACAGCGTGTGCAGGTAGTGGCCACAGCCGTTGTGGGTGACGTTGCCCAGCGCGCCACCGGTCGAGGAGTGGTCGCCGGACTCGCGGTTCTCCGCGAGGGTCTCCTCGGCGGCCGCGAGGCCGTTGACGTAGCCCTGGTGGTGGGTGTCGTGGTGCCACGTCAGCACCTGCTCGCTGATCGACGGCTCGAGCGCGTCGTAGTCGTACGGGAGCGGCGGCAGTTCGGGATCTGAGTACTCGCCCATGCGTGTTACCTCCACGTCGAAGTCCGACCGGAGTGCTGTTAAAGGTTGATGCACTCGCCGCGATTCACCGGTTGTGGATTTCAGTACGTCTCCTGATAGGTCCGCCGCCGACCCCCTGTGAACGTCCCGCACGGGAGGCGACGAGCGCCGCTCGCCGTCGCCGGGCTCCTCTCACGGAGGTGGAAGCTCAGCCGCGCCGCGGGCGGCCCGAACGTCGCGAGAGCGACGTCCCGGCGCTCGGCGCGGTCGACGACGGGCGCCGGGTACTCGGGGGCGAACGCCTCGCACCCGTCGTGGTCCAGCCCGTGCCGGGCGTCCACCGCGTCGGCGGACACCCCGGAGCTCGGGACGTGGGAGGGACAGCCGATGGGACGACTCCGGGTAGGCTTATGGCCTCGCCGGCGGTTGGCCGGCCATGGAGCAGTTCGACCTCTCCGGCGAGGTGGCGGTGGTCACGGGCGGCTCGCGGGGCATCGGACGGGCGCTGTGCCACGGGCTGGCCGACGCGGGCGCCGACGTCGTCCCGGTGGGGCGGACGGCGGCCGACGTCGAACAGGTGGCCGCGGAGGTCCGCGAGCGCGGCGGCGCCAGCACCGTCGCGCCCACGGACGTCGGCGACCCCGAGGCGGTGGCGGCGCTGTTCGACCGCGTCGCCGAGGACCTCGGACCGGTCTCCGTGCTGGTCAACAACGCGGGCATCAACCCCGACCGCGCCCTGGGCCGACCGGAGGCCGTCGACCCGTCGGCCTTCGAGGACGTGGTCGACGTCAACCTGGGCGGCGCGTTCGCGTGCGCCCGCGCCGCGGCGCCGGCCCTCCGGGAGACCGGCGGCACGCTGGTGAACGTCGCGAGCGTCGGGGGCGTGGTCGGCCTGCCGCGCCAGCATCCCTACGTCGCCTCGAAGCACGGCCTGGCGGGGATCACGCGGTCGATGGCGCTGGACTGGGCGCCCGAGGTGCGGGTCAACTGCGTCGCGCCCGGCTACGTGCGGACCGAGATGACCGCCGACGTCGTCGGCGACGACGAGCTGGCCGGGTCCATCCGGGACCGCACGCCACTGGACCGGTTCGCCGAGCCGGCGGAGATCGCCGGGCCGGTGGTGTTCCTCGCCAGCGACGCCGCCAGCTACGTCACGGGCTCGGTGCTGCCGGTCGACGGCGGCTGGACGGCGCGGTGAGCCGGGAGTAGCCGGATGCTACGCGGTCGAACTGGCGGCAGCTTTATTATCGTGGTCTGGCAATGCGACTCCGTATCATGGTTAACGATGACAATCAATCAGGGGTAGACGGCACCGCTGGAAATGATTCGCCGGCGACGGTGAACAGTGGAAGCGGGGTGGGACGCCGGACGTTCCTGAAGGCCGCCGGCGCCGGCGGCGTGACAGTCACGCTCGCGGGCTGTACGTTCAATCCAGACGACGCGACGGCGACGTCGACGCCGACCGAGGGCGACGGCGACGGCACCGGCGCCACGGCCACGCCCACCGAGCCGGGCCTGGACGTCGACGCCATCTCGATCGGCGTCCTGGCACCGGCGCCCCAGAACGACCCCATCGGCGCGTCCATCGCCGGCGGCGCGCAGCTGGCGGCCCAGCAGCTCAACGCCGAGGGCGGCATCGCCGGCGCGGAGGTCGACGTCACGGTCGAGGACACCGCCGAGGACCCGGCGACGGGACGAGACCGCTACCAGGAGCTGACGGTCGGGCAGGGGGTCGACCTCACGCTCGGGGTGTTCACCAGCGAGGTGCTGTTGAACATCATGGACGACATCGCCTCCCAGGAGACGGTCCACCTCACGACCGGCGCCGCGACCCCGGAGGCCAGCGCGCTCGTCAACGAGGACTACGAGCAGTACAAGTACCACTTCCGGACCGGGCCCATCAACGCCCACCACCTCGGGGAGAACCTCGTCGCCTTCGCCGACGAGAAGCTCGACGAGCTGGGCTGGGAGTCCGTCGCGGTCCTCGTCGAGGACTACGAGTGGACCAACCCGGTGTCGGCGGTGCTCAACGACCAGCTCGGCGACACCGGCCTCGACATCGTGATGAACGAACGCTACGCCTCCGGGACCGAGAACTTCAGCCCCATCTACGACGACATCGAGGACTCGGGCGCGGACGCGGCCTACATCGCGATGGCCCACACCGGCACGCCCGCGGTGCTCCAGTGGGCCCAGGAGCAGCGCCCCTTCGAGTTCGGGGGCATCCACGTGCCGATGCAGCTGCCCCAGTACTACGACGCCGTGTCGGGAGCCTGCCGGTTCGGCGTGACCCAGAACACGGCGACCCCCCAGAGCGCCGTGACCGAGCAGACCATCCCGTTCGCGGAGGCGTTCCAGGAGGCGTTCGACACCTACCCGGTGTACACCGGCTACATCAGCTACGACGCGGTGATGCAGTACGCCAGCGTCGTCGAGAGCCAGGTGTCGATCGGAGCCGAGGACGTCATCGCCGGGCTGGAGGAGAGCTCCTACACGGGCACCGCGGGGACCATCGAGTACTACCCGCCGGACAACGAGTTCGCCCACGACGTCGTCTACGACCGGGAGCTCGTCTGGCCGATCTACCAGCAGTGGCAGACCGACGAGGAGGGCAACGGGGTCCAGGAGGTCATCTACCCCGACGAGCTGGCCACCGCCGAGTACCAGGCGCCGCCGTGGGTCTGATCCCACGATGGCAGTCGACGTCCTCCAGATCCTGGTCAACGGCGTCATCAGAAGCGCACTGTACGCCGTGGTCGCGGTCGGCTTCACGCTGATCTTCGGCGTCGGCGGGGTGCTGAACCTCGCCCACGGCGCCAGCATCACCATCGGGGCGTTCGCCGCCTTCTACGTCGCCGGGACCGCCGGACTGGGCGTCGGCGCCGCACTCGTGGCGGCCATGCTCGTCCCCGCCGCCTTCGGCGTGGTGATGTACCTGGGCATGATACGGTTCGTCGAGGACGAGCCCATCATGGTGATGATATTGACCCTGGTGGTCTCCGTCGCCGTCGAGCAGGTCGTGATCGTGGTGGAGGGCACCCAGCCCAAGGCCCTGCCCGTGCTGCTGTCGGGCACCGTCGAGTTCGGGGGCGCGTCGACCCAGCGCAACCTCCTGGTGGTGTTCGCCATCTCGTGGCTCGTCATCGGGGGACTGTTCGCGTTCGTCAACTACACGCGGCAGGGCAAGGCGCTGCTGGCGACGAGCATGAGCCACCGGGGCGCCGCCCTCGTCGGGATCGACGCCCGGCGCATCAACCTGCTCACCTGGGCCCTGGCCGGCGCGCTCGCCGGGATGGCCGGGCTGTTCCTGGGCTCGTTCCAGGGGGCCCACTGGGCGATGGGCCGCAACCCGCTGATCCTCTCGTTCAGCATCGTGGTCGTCGGGGGCATCGGCTCCATCCGGGGCAGCGTCGTCGGCGCCTACCTCATCGGCTTCCTGGAGGTGCTGACCACCTCGCTGGTCGACTCCAGCCTCCAGGGCCTGGCGCCGCTGGTGGTGCTGGTGCTCGTCCTCCTGGTGAAACCCGAAGGGCTGTTCGGCCGGGAACTCGCACACGAATGACCGACGGCACCGACCACACGGCGAGCGCCCGCCGGCGGCGCTCGCCGCTGGACCCGCGGCGGCTCCCGCTCAGGCACCGCATCGGCCTCCTCGCGCTGCTGGTCCTGGCGGTGTTGCCCCTCGGAAACGCCCTGGGGATCACGGCCATCGGCGTCTTCGGCCTGGTCACGGTGCCGCTGTCGGTCGGGCCGCTGACGCTGCTCCAGCTGACCAGCGCGCTGTACTTCGCGATGTTCGCGATGAGCTGGGACGCCGTCTCGGGCTACACCGGCCAGATCAGCTTCGGCCACGGCCTGTTCTTCGCCGTCGGCGGCTACACCTCGGCGCTGCTCAACCTCGGCCACGGGATCGACCCCGTGCTCTCGGTGCCCGCGGGTGTGGTCATGGCCGCCCTCGCCGGCGTCGTCGTCGGCGTGCCCGCACTCCGACTGCGGGGCCCGTACCTCTCGCTGGTGACGCTGGTCGCACCGCTCATCCTGCTCCAGCTGTTCATCTTCTACAGCGACATCTTCGGCGGGGAGCTGGGGCTCCGCAGTCCGGACAACATGTTCGGGTTCGGCCTCAACGAGGCCGTCCCGGTCTACTACGTCGCCTTCGGCCTGTTCGTGGTCGTGACGGCGGTGCTGCTGGCGGTGACGCGCTCGGACGCCGGCATGGTGTTCACCGGCATCCGCGAGGACGAGACGGCCATCGCGGCGGCGGGCATCAACCCGGCGAAGTTCAAGACCTTCGCGTTCGTGCTGTCGGCGGCGGTCGGCGGGCTGGCGGGCGCGATGTTCGTCCACACCCCCGTCGGCAACCCCCAGCCCAGCCAGCTGCTGGCGCTGACCGTCAGCCTGGAGGTCATCATCGCCAGCGTGCTGGGCGGCATGGGGACCATCGTCGGCGCCGCCGTCGGCGGGATCTTCATCGTGCTGTTCCGCAACCGGCTCAGCAACGTCGAGTTCGTCGTCCCGGTGTTCGACGCCTCCATCTCGGAGCTGGACTTCCTGGTGTTCGCCGTCGTGACCCTCGTCCTGCTGTTCGTCCTCCCCGGTGGCGTGCTCAGGTGGGCGATACGGGCGGGACGGCGGGTCCTGCGGCGGCTCCGGTCGGTGACCGCCGACGGCGGGACCGACCCCGCCGACAGCGAGCGCGGGACGGCGCCGACCGACGTCGACCGGACGCCTGTCCACCAGGTTCGCGACAAGTACCGGCGCTACTACGAGGAGTGGCGCGACCGGGGGCGGTGGCGATGAGCGCCGACCCCGACGAGGAGTACGGCCCCGAGGACGGCGTGCTCGTCGTCAGCGACCTCCTGAAGCAGTTCGGCGGACTCACCGCGGTGGACGGCCTCTCGTTCGCCGTCCAGGAGGCCGAAATACTGGGGTTCATCGGCCCCAACGGCGCCGGCAAGTCGACGACGTTCAACTGCGTCACCGGGCTCTACCCGCCGACCGCCGGCACCGTCTGGTTCCACGGCGAGGAGGTGACGGGCCGGCCGCCGTACGCCATGGTGCGACGGGGGCTGGCGCGGACGTTCCAGGGCTTCCGACCCCTCCGGGACCGGACCGTGCTGAAGAACGTCCAGACTGCGCTGGTCCCCGGCGACCTGTTCTCGGCGTCGGGGCTGCGCGGCGAGTCCCGGGCCGACGCCATGGCGCTGTGCGACCGGGTCGGCCTGGGCGACGACGTCGACCGGCTGCCCGAGGAGCTCCCCCACGCGGGGATGCTCCGGCTGGAGCTCGCGCGGGCGCTCGCGACCGACCCAGACACGCTGCTGATCGACGAGCCGTTCGCCGGGCTCGCCGGCAACGAGATCGAGGCGGTCTCGGCGCTGCTGGAGGAGCTCCGGGCGGAGGGCCGGACGCTCATCGTCGTCGACCACAACATGCGGGGGCTGCTCGACCTCATCGACCGGGCGTTCGTCATCAGCTTCGGCGCCAAGATCGCCGAGGGGACGCCCGAGGAGATCCGGACCGACCCCGCCGTGCGGGAGGCCTACCTCGGCGGGAGCGACGTCTGAGCGGCCCGCCGGTCGCGACCGCCGGCGGGCCCCGCCAAAGGCTTACAAGCGGCGGTGGGGATAGTCGGCTCGAACCATGACCGACGACGCGGTACTCCTCGACGTCGACGACGGGGTGGCCACGCTGACCCTGAACCGACCCGACCAGCGAAACGCCCTGGGATTCGAGGTCTCGACGGGCATCATCGACGCCGTCGACGAACTGGAGGACGACCCCGACGTCCGGGCGCTCGTCGTCACCGGCGCGGGCGGCAGCTTCTGCGCCGGCGGCGACGTGAACGCGATGGTCCAG
This sequence comes from uncultured Halobacteriales archaeon, assembly GCA_964459695.1. Taxonomy (GTDB): domain Archaea; phylum Halobacteriota; class Halobacteria; order Halobacteriales; family Haloarculaceae; genus CAYWNQ01. The sequence goes on from CAYWNQ010000106.1 coordinate 6,699, forward strand.
CGGATGGCCGGCGAGGTGCCCCTCCACGAGGCCGTCCGGCACGTCCAGCAGGAGACCAGCCGGGCCATCCGGCGGGTGCGGGAGTTCCACCGCCCCACCGTCGCGAAGGTCGACGGCGTGGCCTTCGGCGCCGGCGCGAACCTCGCCATCGCGTGTGACTGCCAGCTCGCCAGCGAGGACGCGAAGATCTCCTTCGGCTTCCGGCAGGTCGGGCTGGCCGTCGACTCGGGCACCTCCTACCTGCTGCCCCGGCTCGTCGGCGAGAACACGGCCAAGGAGCTGGTCTTCACCGGCGAGCTCGTCGACGCCGACGACGCCGCCGAGCTGGGCATCTTCAACCACGTCTACGACGCCGACGAGTTCGCGGCCGAGGCCGAGGCGTTCGTCGAGGAGATCGCCTCGGGACCCTCGGTGGCGCTGACCGCGAGCAAGCAGGTGCTCAACCAGGGCCTGGAGGTCTCGTTCTCCCAGGCGGTCGACAACGAGGCGACCGCCCAGGCCGCGGTGTTCGAGACCGAGGACCACCGCGAGGGCGCCGAGGCGTTCATGGAGGGCCGCGAACCCGAGTTCGAGGGGAAGTAGCGGTACGACTGCCGTCGTTGCTGTTGTCTTCGTGCATCGATGACTGCCCTCCCACCGGACGGGGGGGGGGGTCGAACTCGAACCTCACACCGCGACCGGCCGAAGCCCCGAGGCGCTGACCGCATCCTTTTGCTTCCCGCCACCACCGCATGGAAAGCCCCGAGGCGCTGACTGCATCCACATCCTCGTGCTTGGCCGCCACCACCGCCCGGAAAGCCCCGAGGCGCTGGACTCGGTGCGGTCGCTGCGCTCCTCACTCGCTTCGCTCGTTGCGGTGCTTGCGTCCCGCGCCTTCGTCCAGCGCCTCGCCCCTTTCAG
>CAYWNQ010000107.1:0-7556 GCA_964459695.1 uncultured Halobacteriales archaeon
TGACAGGGTGTTTACCTGACGAGGTAAGCGTGGTCGCAGCGAGCGACCGAAGGGAGCGAGCGAGACCACGTGATGGCGAGCGGCGACCGGAGGGAGCCGCGAGCAGCGTGGCGGGAACGAGCGAGACCACGTGATGGCGAGCGGCGACCGGAGGGAGCCGCGAGCAGCGTGGCGGGAACGAGCGAGACCACGTGATGGCGAGCGGCGAACGGAGGGAGCCGCGGAGCGGGAGCGACCGGGTGGAACGAGCCCAGTCCGGAGTGAGCGAGACCAGTAGTCGCGAGCGGCGATCGCAGGGAGCCGCGAGCAGCGGGCTGTGAGCGAACGACCGGGCCGAACGAGGACGCCACGTATCCGACCAGCCCGGGCCAACAGCCGTCACGGCAATCACGTGGCCGGCGAGGGCCGAACCTCGACAGACCAGTCTCTCGATACTTCGAGTTTCGCAAGCCCCTGGCCGAAGGCATAATGCGGTCGCCGCCGGAGTCCGACGGGACCGTGACACCACCCGACCGCCGCCGGACCCCACCACGATGACCGAGGAGCTCCCGGTCACCTACGCCGACGTCGAGCGCGCCCGCGAGCGCCTGGACGACGAGACCGTGGTCAAGTCCACGCCCGTCGATCGGAGCTCCTCGCTCGACGAGTTCTCCGGCGGCGAGGTGTACCTCAAGATGGAGCACCTCCAGTGGACGGGGTCGTTCAAGACCCGGGGAGCGTACAACAAGATCTCCCAGGACGTCGAGCGCGGCGTCGAGCGGTTCGTGGCGGCCAGCGCCGGCAACCACGCCCAGGGGGTCGCGCTGGCCGCGACCACCTGCGGCGCCGAGGCGACCATCTACATGCCCGAGAACGCCCCACAGGCGAAGGTCGACGCCACGCGGGGCTACGGCGCGACCGTGGAGCTGGCCGGCCGGGACTTCCAGGAGACCATGGCCCACGCCCAGGACGCCGCCGAGGGCGGGGACGCGGAGTTCGTCCACGCCTACGACGACGTCGACATCATCGCCGGCCAGGGCACGCTCGGTACCGAGATGTACCACGACCTCCCCGAGGTCGACACCGTCGTCGTCCCGATCGGTGGTGGGGGGCTCATCAGCGGCGTCTCGACGGCCATCAAGCACCTCTCGCCGGAGACCCGCGTCGTCGGCGTGCAGGCCACGGGCGCCGAGACGGTCCACGAGAGCCTCGACAAGGGGTTCCCCGTGACCCTGGAGGAGGTCGACACCATCGCCGACGGCATCGCGACGGGCGGCATCTCCGAGACGACGCTTTCCGTCATCCGGGCGAACGTCGACCAGGTGGTCACCGTCTCCGACACCGAGATCGCCCGGGCCATCCTGCTGGTGATGGAGCGGGCCAAGCAGGTGGTCGAGGGGTCGGCTGCGGCGTCGGTGGCGGCCATCCTGAGCCCGACGCTCGACGTGAGCGGCGAGGTGGTGATGCCCCTGCTGGGCGGGGGCAACCTGGACATGACCCAGCTCCAGACCGTGCTGGTCCACGCCCTCAGCGACCGCCAGCAGCGGCTGCGGCTCCGGGTCCGCATCGACGACAGACCCGGCCAGATGGCCGAGCTCTCCCGCATCATCGCCGACCAGCGCGCCAACATCCACGACGTGCGCCACGACCGGTCGGTCGACGACCTCGAGGTCGGGGAGGCGTACCTGGTGTTCACGGTCGAGACGAGCGGGGCCGAACACGCCACGGCCATCATCGACGACATCCGGACCGCCGGCTACCCCGTCGAGAACCTCGGCCAGCTCCGGTAGCCGGCGACCGTGACCGCCGACGGTCGCGAACCTCGACCACTTCAATATCTGTCATATCTGTCGGCTCACGGACCCCGGTCGGTCGGGATTCCGGCGCAGCAGTTCCCTACGGCGGACAATCGCAACACGGCGGGGAAACGTTTAAGGGAAATCCATCGTTCTACTGATGGTGAGGTACAGTAGCGTGATAGTTGATGACATACAGGGGGTGGTCCACTGGCCGGGTCGACCCGGCCGCGGGACGCGCCCGGTGTTGGCGGGGTGGCCGACTGCGGTGGGCTCCGCTACTGTGGCGGCGGCCGGCGTAGCGGGACGGGCGACGAACACACGAGACCTGCGGCACGCAGACAACATGGTACACAACACTCGATCCACCCGGAACAGAACGGAGGGACAGTATGGCTGACGGCGAGGGCGACGAGGCGGTCGGCGAATCGTCGGAAGGGCTCCAAGTGGAGCTGTTCCACCCGGAGTCCGACCGCAAGCCGGGGGACACGAACATCAAGCGGTGGGGGTTCGACGTCCACCCGGTCGTGTTCCCGGTCGCGGCGGTGCTCATCGCCCTGTTCGTTGTCATCACCATCTTCTACCGCACCATCGCCGAGTTCCTCAACTGGCAGATGGTGGTCACCCAGGAGACCGCCGCCGACGAGGGCTGGGAGGTGCTCGGTCAGGCGCCCGGCGAGGGCATGGTGTACGTCTATCAGAACTCGACGGACGCCTTCAACGTCATCTTCAACTTCATCAACGTGAACTTCGGCTGGTTCTACATCCTCGTGGTGAACATCTTCATCGCCGCCCTGGTGTACTTCGCGTTGAGCAAGTACGGCAAGATCCGATTGGGCGGCGTCGAAGCCGACAGGGAGTTCAGCACGTTCGCGTGGATGGCGATGCTGTTCAGCGCCGGGATGGGTATCGGGCTGATGTTCTACAGCGTCGCCGAACCGATGTGGCACCTCGGCACCTCCGGCGGGAACCTCTTCGGTGCGCCGGCGGGGTCGGGCGAAGCCGCCCAGGCGGCGATGGGCGTCACGTTCTTCCACTGGGGCTTCCACCCGTGGGCCATCTACGGCCTGGTCGCGCTGGGCCTCGGGTTCTTCTCGTTCAACCGGGGGCTACCGCTGACCTTCCGGTCGGTGTTCTACCCGCTGCTGGGCGACCGCATCTACGGCTGGCCGGGCCACGTCATCGACCTCGTGACCGTGTTCGCCACGCTGTTCGGGCTGGCGACGTCGCTCGGCCTCGGGGCCTCGCAGATCAACGCCGGGCTCAACGCGGTGACCGACGGCGCGATAGCCACGGGGACCTGGTACCAGGTGGGCATCATCGCCGTCATCACCGCCGTCGCGACCGTCTCGGTGGCGGCGGGCCTGGAGGGCGGCGTCAAGCGCCTGAGTACCATCAACGTCTACATCATGGTCGTCTTCCTCGCGTTCATCCTCGTGGTGGGCCCGACGCTGTACCTCATGGACAGCATCGTCCAGAGCATCGGGTTCTACCTGCAGAACCTGCCCCACATGGCGTTCTTCACCGAGAGCTTCATGGGCGAGGGCGTTGAGGGCGGCTACGCCGACTGGTCGCACGTCTGGACGGTGTTCTACTGGGGCTGGTGGATCGCGTGGTCGCCGTTCGTCGGCCTGTTCATCGCCCGCATCTCCAAGGGTCGGACCGTCCGGCAGATCGTGCTGGGCGTCCTCCTGATCCCGACGGCCTTCTCGTTCGTCTGGATCGGCGCCTTCGGCGGCGCGGGTATCTACGTCGAGCAGGTGCTGGGCGCGGGCCTGTACGGCACCGTCACGGAGCTGGGTCGCGCGTACGCGATGTTCGAGATGCTGGAGTCGTTCCCCCTGACGACGGTCACGTCCATCGTGGCCATCACCCTGGTCACGACGTTCTTCGTGACGTCCTCTGACTCGGGGTCGCTGGTCGTCGACCACCTGACCTCGGGCGGCAAGCACGACGTGCCCCGCACCCAGCGCATCTTCTGGGCCATCATGGAGGGCACCATCGCCGCGGTGCTGCTCATCGGCGGCGGCTCGGCCGCCCTGAACGCACTGCAGACCGGGGCCGTCACGACCGGGCTACCGTTCGCGGTCATCCTGCTGCTGATGGTGTACACGGTCTACCTCGGCCTGAGCGAGGAGTACCAGATCCTCCAGTCCGAGGAGTTCCGCGACCGCGTCAGCGAGATCGCCGGCGAGGGGGCGGAGGTCGACCGCGAGAGCTCCGACATCGTCACCGGCATCAGCGACGAGTCGTCCGAGTCCAGCTCGGACTGACGACCCGCTCTCCCTTCTCCCGTTCTCGGCGCTCGAGCGGCGGCGCCGTCAGTAGTAGTCCCACTCGTCGTCGCTGTCGCCACGCTTCAGCGTCTCGTCGTCCTCGGGCTCCTCGTCGGGCCAGTCGACGCCGCCCGTCATCGACTTGTAGGCGAACCCGACGAGCGCCGCGATGAGCAACAGCAGGACGGCCACCGACGCCAGCCCGATCAGGCCGGTGAGGACGTCGGGAATCCCCGACTGGAGCACGGCGGTGGTCGACATGACCGACGGTTGGGGTTCCAGCCGATTGAGTGTTACTCCCGCCGGTGGACGTCGTCCATCGACGCGTGGACCCACCGCCGGACCGGTCCGCCCAGGCCGGCGGAGACCAGCGCGACCCAGGCCCACCGGCCGATTCCGGGGTCGACGACTGCCGCACCCGCGGCCAGCAGGGCGCCCGCGACGGGGGCACCGAAGCCGCCGGACGTGCCCCACACCTCGAGGAGGGTGCCGCCCAGCACCGTGAACCCCACCACGGCCGCGGCGATGGCCAGCGTGAGCAGGACGACCAGGCCGACGGTGACGGGGTCGAACTCGAGGGCGGCGGTCTCGGCGACCCTGGTCGCGAGGTAGGTGGCCGCAAACGCGATGACGAGGTGGGTAGCCACGCCGTACCCGAGGGAGACGGCCGGCCGGTCGATGGTCGCGGCGACGCCGCGCTCGACGAACGGGCCGTACCGGTGGACCAGCAGCCCGCCGAGCAGGGCGACGCCACAGAACGCCACGGCGGCCCGGACGGCCGGGTGGGCATCGACGACTGTCGCCGGGTCGAGTGCAGCGGTGATCGCCAGAGCGCCGGGCGGCGCCGGTGTACCGGCCATGTCCGCCGGTGTCGGGCCGCCCACGAATAGCTGTCGCCTGCGGCGCGTCGACCGTGCGGCGGTCTTCCCGGATGGGAAGTGGGGACCGTCTTTATGACCCTCCCGGACGTAGTTCGCGCGTCATGTACGAACGGATACTGGTTCCGACGGACGGCAGCACGGACGCGATGCGGGGGGCACGCCACGCGGTGGACCTGGCCGCCGAGGTGGGGGCCCAGATCCACGCCCTCTACGTGGTCGAGGGAGGTGGCAACCCCTGGCGGTCGGAGTCGATGGAGGACCAGATGGACGACGCCCGGGCCTACGGCGAGGAGGTGACCGGGGAGGTCGCCGAGCTGGCCCGCGACGCCGGCGTCGAGGTCGTCCAGGCCACGAGCGTGGGCGAGAAGGTGGCCCGGAAGATCAACGAGTACGTCGCCGAGGAGGACGTCGACATCGTCGTGATGGGGTCGGGGTACTACGGGCAGATGGGCGGGCTGCTCGGGGGGACCGCCGACAAGGTCGTCAGGTCGGCGGAGGTACCCGTCCTGACGGTGCGGCGGGTCGTCGAAGAGGACTGAGGAGTGGGTCGCCCCGGCGGACAGTTTATTAGCACGTAGTCCTCAGCCCCGGCCGGATGGGCGCCAGAGCGGACATCTACCGCGGATTGAAGACCGTCGCCCGGAAGCTCGCCGAGCCGCTGAAGGCCGACAACTCGGTGAAGAAGTTCACGCTCTCGATCCCGGAGGCCCAGACCACGACCGTCGACAGCGTCCAGGGCAAGGCGATGCGTCCGCCGACGGTCGTCCGGTGTGACGGCTGTACCGGAGAGATCGTCCAGCACAACGCCCTCGACCGGCTGGACTGCTCCGGGTGTCACCGGACCTACGAGCCCGACGACCTGGGCTCGCTGGACCTGGTCGCGATGATCTGCCCGCGGTGTGAGTCGATCATGGACTCGGGCATCCGGCACAAGCAACTGTTCGACACGCCCGAGTGGGCGACCTGTCCCCAGTGCCAGTACCACTGGGACCTGGACCACTGGTTCTGATCCGGGGACGAAGCTATAAGCCGGGGCCCCAGGTAGGGACACCACCCGTGGTCGACGTCAGGACGGTCCAGACGGCGCTCGCCGTCGTGCTGGTGGCCCTCGGACTGCTCGCGTTCGTTGTCGACCAGCTGCTGGTGGCCGGGGTGGCGTTCCTCGCGCTCAGCCTCACCATCTACCTGCGCGAGCGAACCGAGTGAGCCCGGCCGGGCCTACCGGTCGTAGCGGTGGCGGACCGTGGTGACCGGGATGTCGGTCGAGCGGATGACCTTCTCGGCGGTGCTACCCAGCAGCCCGCCGAGCCGCCCCCGGTAGCCGGTGCCCATGACGATGACGTCGACGCCGAGCTCCTCGGCGCGCTCGACGACGCCGGCAGCCGGCGGGCCGGACTCGAGCCCGGTCGTGCAGTCGACGCCCGCCGCCTCGGCCATCTCGCCGAGCTCGGCCATGCGCTCCTCGCCGTACTCGCGGTACTCCTCGCGCATCGACTCCTCGTCGTCTCGGACGAACGGTCCCCGGGGCGCGTCCGGCAGGTGCATCACGTACAGGCCGTGGACCGACGCACCGAGCGCCGCGGCCAGGTCGATCGCGTGTTCGGCCCCCGCTTCCGCCTCGTCGCTCCCGTCGTAGGGGACGAGTATCGTGTCGTACATGTGGCGGTCGCGTGAGTCATTCACATATCTCCCGCAAATAGCTTTGGTCGCTACCGGCGTGGTCTCGGCCGGGGTTACCGGCTACGCAGCAGGTCCGTGGCGGGAGCGGTGCCGCGGGGCCGTGCGAGCTTTGTCAGCGTCCGTTCGACGAACCCCATCTCGCCGGCCGTGTCCGGCAGGGCGGGGAGGTAGAACGGGATCGGTTCGGAAGTTTCGGCGTCGTTGGTTCGGTTCATTACGTTTCGAACTTGGCGGAGAGGGGATTAAAGGATTTCGAAGAAAAGTTCACTGTTCGTGAAGTAACATTCGTTATATTCCAACCACGCCGGTCGACACAGCGTGTCACCCCGGCGAGATGACGAGGGGCCACCCGGGGTCGCCGGTCGAACCGCCGGACGGCGGGCCGGTCGGGGAGGGCTTTATTGGGCCAACCGGCCTCGGTATTCCGGGGGAGTCCCAATGAGTACCACAGCGCCCGAGACCCTCGCGCGGCGGTGGTTCGAGGACCTGTTCAACGCCGGCGACCTCGACGTCGCCGACGAGATCCTGGCGCCCGACGTCAGCTACCACGGGCCGCCGAGCCTCAGCCCGCGGGAGGTCGCCGGCCCCGAGGACATCACGGACTACGTGGAGGTGTACGCGACGGCGTTCCCCGACCTCTACTACGAGGTCGAGGACGTGTCGGTCGCCGGACACGAGGTCCGGGTCCGGTGGACCGCCACCGGAACCCACGAGAGCGACCTGTTCGACATGGAGCCCACGGGCGAGGCGTTCACCGTCGAGGGCATCGACCTGTTCGTGGTCGAGGACGGCGCCATCGCCGAGGTGTACGCCCAGTGGGACACCCTGAAGATGGTCCAGGAGCTGGGCATCGTGCCGCCCATCGGGCTGGCCACGGAGTAGGCTGTCTTAGGTGGGAACCCGTCGCGGGGCAGGCTTGCGATCGGGTGCTCTGGACCGCCACT
>CAYWNQ010000108.1:0-7450 GCA_964459695.1 uncultured Halobacteriales archaeon
AACCTCGTCGAGTTCTACGAGGCCAACCCCGAACTGGGCGAGGAAGGGATGCACTGACCGGCTTCGACAGGCATATGGCGAGCCGGTTGCGAGTGCCGACCGGATGCGGCTCATCGCACACCGCGGGTTCGCGGGCCTCCACCCGGAGAACACGCTCCCCGCGGTCGAGGCGGCCGTCGAGCTCGCCGACGCCGTCGAGGTCGACGTCCGGCGGTGTGGCTCCGGCGATCTGGTGGTCATCCACGACGAGTCCGTCGACAGGGTCTCCGACGGCGAGGGCCCGGTCGCCGACCACACGCTCGCGGAGCTCCGCGACCTGGACGTGCTAGACACCGGCGTGGGCGTCCCGACGCTCGCCGAGGTGCTCGACGTGGTGCCGCCCGCCGTCGGAGTCAACGTCGAGCTGAAGGAGGCCGACCTCGCCCGGGACGCGCTGGACGTCGCGGCCGAGGCCGCCCCGCAGGTGACGGTGTCGTCGTTCGTCGAGGGCGAACTTGCGGCCTGCCGGGAGCTCGAACCGGCGGTCCCGCGGGCGTACCTGTTCGCCGACGACCCCGACCGGGCGCTCGACCGCGCTGGGGCGCTGGACTGCGCGTACCTCCACCCTCCACACGAGCGCTGCGACGAGCGGCTGGTCGACCGCGCCCACCGCGCGGGCATGAGCGTCAACGCCTGGACGGTCGACGACGAGGAGACCGCCGAGCGGCTGGCCGACGTGGGCGTCGACGGGGTCATCGCAGACCGGCGGGGCGTGCTCCCGGAGGTCGCCTGAGGGGGGCCGAGCCGTCCCGCGGTCGTGGGCGTGTCCGGCACGCCACCGCCGGCGACACCGCCGCCGGATTGGCCTGCCCGGAGTGTGGCCTGCTGGTGCGGTTCTCCCTCGACCCGTCGGTCGTGGACTGAGTCCGACATGGCGGGATTTAAGCGCGTTCCGGCCGGTCGTCCGGTCGAGAATGAAGCTCCACGAGTACCAGGCGAAGGACGTGTTCGCCGAGGCCGGGATCCCGACGCCGGACTCGGCGCTGGCCACCACCGCCGACGAGGCGGTCGCGGCGGCCGACGACATCGGCTACCCCGTCGCCGTGAAGGCCCAGGTCCGGGTCGGCGGGCGGGGGAAGGCCGGCGGCATCGAGCTGGCCGACGACGCAGACGCGGTGCGGGCCGCCGCCGAGTCCATCATCGGCATGGACCTCAAGGGCCTGCACGTCGACCGGGTCCTCGTCGAGGCCGCCGTCGACTTCGCCGACGAGCTGTACGTCGGGGTCACGATGGACCGCGGCGAGGGCGAGCCCGTCGCGATGGTCTCGACCCGTGGCGGCGTCGACATCGAGGCGGTCGCCGCCGAGGACCCCGACGCCATCGCCCGCGAGCACGTCGACCCGGCCTACGGGATGAAGCCCTACCTGGCCCGCAAGGCCGTCTACGACGCCGGGGTCGAGCGGGCGGTCGCCGGCGACGTGGCCTCCATCGTCGGCACGCTGTACGAACTGTGGGACGACCGCGACGCCACCGACGTCGAGGTCAACCCGCTGATGGTCACCGGCGACGACGAGGTGGTGGCCGCCGACGCCGTGATGAACATCGACGACGACGCGCTGTTCCGCCAGCCCGAGCTCGCGGACCTCGCCGAGGAGACCGCCGGCGACGAGCTCGAGGCCAAGGCCAACGACTACGGCTTCGACTACGTCCGGCTGGACGGCGACGTGGGCATCATCGGCAACGGCGCCGGCCTCGTGATGACGACCCTGGACCTCGTGGACCACTACGGCGGCGCGCCCGCCAACTTCCTCGACATCGGGGGCGGCGCGAAGGCCGAACGCGTGGCCAACGCGCTGGACATGGTGTTCTCCGACGAGAACGTCGACGCCGTGGTGTTCAACATCTTCGGCGGCATCACGCGCGGCGACGAGGTCGCCCGGGGCATCAACGAGGCGCTGGGCCGGTTCGACGAGATACCCAAGCCGGTCGTGGTCCGGCTGGCCGGCACCAACGCTACCGAGGGCATGGAGATACTCGACACCGACCTGGTGACCGTCGAGGAGACCCTGGAGGCCGCCGTCCAGCGTGCCGTCGCGTACGCCGGGGAGGTGGACTGAGATGAGCGTGCTCGTCGACGACGACACCCGCGTCGTGGTCCAAGGCATCACCGGCGGCGAGGGGCGGTTCCACGCCGAGCAGATGCTGGCCTACGGCACGAACGTGGTCGCCGGCGCCGTGCCCGGCAAGGGCGGCCAGGAGGTCGCCGGCGTCCCCGTCTACGACACCGTCGAGCGGGCGGCCCGCGCCGAGAACGCCGACGCCTCGGTCGTGCTCGTCCCGCCGGCGTTCGCCGCCGACGCCCTGTTCGAGGCGCTGGACGCCCCGCTGGACCTGGTGGTCGCCATCACCGAGGGCGTCCCCCAGCAGGACATGTCGGCGGTCTACCGCCGGCTCGGCGAGACCGACACCTACCTGGTCGGCCCCAACTGCCCCGGCGTCATCACCCCCGGCGAGGCCAAGCTCGGCATCCTCCCCGGCGACATCTTCGCGCCGGGCGACGTGGGGCTGGTCTCGCGGTCCGGCACGCTCACCTACCAGGTCGTCGACAACCTCACGAGCCGGGGCATCGGCCAGACCACGGCCATCGGCATCGGCGGCGACCCCATCATCGGCACCGACTTCGTCGACGCCCTGGAGCTGTTCGAGGCCGACGTCGACACGAAGGCCGTCGTGCTGTGCGGGGAGATCGGCGGCGAGGACGAGGAGGACGCCGCCCGGTACGTCGCCGAGTACATGGACACCCCCGTCGCCGGCTTCGTCGCCGGCCGGACGGCGCCGCCGGGCAAGCGGATGGGCCACGCCGGCGCCATCGTCTCGGGCTCGGGCACGGGGACCGCCGAGTCGAAGATCGCCGCACTCAACGACGCCGGGGTCCCGGTCGGCGACACGCCCGAGGAGCTCGCCGACCACGTCGAGGACCTGCTGTAGGGCGCTCGCGGCTCTCGTCGGTGTCGGTGACGACGCCGTGACGTCCGACAGCGGGCGTCGCGGGGCCGGTCAGTCGCGGCCGCGTCGCAGCCCCAGCAGTCCCGCGCCGGCGAGGGGAACCACGAACGCCACCGGGCCGGCGGAGGCCGAGAGGAGTCCGCCGTCCGAGGAACCGCCGTCCCCGCACAGCAGGAGGCAATCCCCAGGCGTCGGTGTCGGCGTCGCGGTCGGCGTCGCCGTCGCCGTCGGGGTGGGCGTGGCCGTGGGTGTGGGGGTCGGCGTGGCCGTCGCCGTCGGGGTAGGTGTCGCGGTCGCGGTCGGCGTGGGCGTCGGGGTCGGCGTGGCCGTGGCCGTCGGCGTGGGCGTCGCGGTCGCTGTCGGCGTCGCGGTCGGCGTGGCCGTCGCCGTCGGCGTGGGCGTCGCGGTGGGTGCGGCACCTCCACCGGCCCCGGCCCCGGGACCGGCGGTCGCCAGCGGCCCGACCTGGGCCATCGACATCCCCGAGGCCAGGGCCGCCACGGCGAACAGCACCAGCACCGCGACCTTGACGGTCGGCATCCCGCCGCCCGACGGCAGGCCTCCGCCGCCACCGCCGCCACCGCCGGCGGCACCGGCGGTCGCCGCCGGCTCCGGGGCGGGTTCCTCGTCGGGCCCGGCGTCGTCGACGACCGACGGCGACTCGAGGTCGCCGGCGGCGAGCCAGGCGGCGAAGTCGAAGCCCTCGAACTCCCCGCCGTCGGGGGCATCGTCGGCCGCCGCCTGTCCGTCCCCGTCGCCTCCGGACGGTTCGCCGTCGGCCGGCGCTTCCCGGGCCTCCTCCCCCGTGCCTGCGCTGGCCTCGACGGGGCCGGCACCCGGCGTCGGCTCCGGGGCGCCGCCGGCGTCGGCGGTCCCGCCGTCGCCGTCCGGCGACTCCCCGGCGCCGTCCGCCGCCGCCGTGGGCCGCGGCGGCGCGCTCCCGCCGCCGGCGAGCCAGCCGTCGAAGTCGAACCCGGCGTGATCGGCCGCCTCGTCGCCGTCGCCCGGCCCGTCCTCAGGCACGGTCCTCACCCGACCCGGAGGGACTGTGTCGTGTCTTCATCTGTCGTTCAGGTGCGCGAAGGCTGCGCTGGTGTCGGCATAAACCCCACGGCCGGCCACCAACGTTGTGCCGGCCATCTCCGGGGCCTCATTAACCCGTGCTCACTCGCGCACCCACTCGTCGTCCTCGCGCCGCAGGACAGCGTCGAAGAGGCTCGACATCGTGGCCACCGTGCGGTCGTCGTGGGCCCGCGGGTCCATGTGGACGTGGGCCCGCGCACCCGCGGACTCGAACCGCGCCAGGAGCATGTGGACGAACCGGAAGGCGCGGCTGGTCTCGACGTACTGGAGCAGCGTGGTGAGCGAGTCGACGCAGACGACCGTCCGGTTGCCGTCCCCGGCCCACGACGACAGGCAGTCGCCGATGCGCATCCCCAGGCCCGTGAGGTCCCCGGGCGAGGAGACGGACGCGACCTGCACGTCCTCGCCGGGGAACCGGACCACGTCGCCCTCGGCTGCCGCCGACGCGCTGCGGGTCAGCTCGCCGGTGCAGACGATGCCGGTCCTGGCGGGGAGCTCGGGGTCGACGTACTGGCGCCAGTGCTCGAGCACCTCGCCGGGGCCGTCCCGGAGCGAGACCGACAGGTAGTCGGTCCCGTCGGGGTCGTCCACCCCCAGTAGCGCCCCGCACCTGTCGTGGACGTCGTCGGCCATGGCGGGCGACAGGAGGAGGACGGCACCGTCGGTCCCCGTCGACTCCGGCTCGGCGTTCGACGAGGTATCCGAGTTCGGCACCGATGGCATCCTGATACCGACCTTCTCGCTCCGACCCTATAACCCTACCCGCGGGTTATCGCACGGTGAAAACCGTCTGACGCGCGTCGGCCGGTCCGCGCTGAGTGCTCGACGACCCCGACGAAGGAAGCCTTCAAGGCTCCGCTGGCCGATACAGTCAGTATGGCAGCCGACCCGGTGGAGTGCAGCCGGTGTGGGGAGACCTTCGAGGACCAGGACGACCTGGTGTACCACTCCATCGACGTCCACGCCGGCACGCCAACGACCGGTCGACCGCCCGAAGAGCCCGACGAGGACGCCGAAATCGACGACGAGACCGTCGAACGGCTCATGCGGGCGCTCGAGGAGCGCAGCGACGGCGGCCCGAGCCTCCGCGTCCGGTACGGCCAGCGGTTCCTGCTGGGCGCGGGCCTTGTCATCCTCGCCATCGTGCTGGTGCTGAGCTACCTCCAGCTCCAGGGGCTCATCGAGACCACGGTGTACCTGTTCTCGCTCGGCGCGCTGTTCGGCATCGCGGTGTCGTACCTCCAGGCGTTCGTGCAGTCGACCTGGCGGTGACTAGAGGGAGGGCGCCGGTCTCAGTCCAGCGACTGAGTGATCGCCCCTGAGATCTCCGCTACTAGTCGGTCGGACCACCGCCAGGCCTATAACCGTTGATGTAGTAGGCAACGGTATGTCACGGCCAGACGCCGACGTGGGTGACGGGCCGGACGACCGCATCGATGAGCGAATGCTGCGGCAGGACGAGTTCGCCAGCGACCTCAACGCGCAGGGATACACGGACGTCCTCGTACTCCGTCGGGAGAACGGCCGCGACGTCCTCACGGAGAGCCGACTCGCACTCGTGGGTTACCTCGAGCGCCACGGGGACGGGGTCGATTCCGTCAGCGACCTCGCGCGCAAGCTCGACCGCGACAAGGGCGCGGTCAGCAAGGACCTCCGTCGGTTAGCCGAACTCGACGTGGTCGAGTACGAGGGCGAGGGCGACGGTGAAGCGAAGCGTCCCGTCCTGAAGCACGACCACGTCGTCGTCGAGCCAGTCGTCTACTAGATGCACGAGCTCCGAACCCTCAACCTCCCGCCACACCGCGGTCGGGACTTCTTCGTTACCGTCTTCGTGGAACCCGATCCAGGCGAACTCGACTCGTTCGAGCTACCGGACGATGCGCGACAGTGGGGAATCAGCGTGCACTTCCAGCCGGACGACCCCTACGCGAGCCACGTCGAGGTCGCCCGGATCGACACCGACCACGGTGAACCGCACTTCGACCGCCTGTACGAGTCCGACCAACGCAAGGAGTGGTTGGGGCCGGACTACTCGTACGGGGATGCACGCGCTGACCTGTTGTCGAACTGGCGGGAGTACGCCGACCAGTTCTTCGAAAACCATCACGCACAACCACACTGAGCGACATAAGCGAAGAAGCCCCCGAGAATCGCTCAACCTGCACCTTGGGACGACTCGCTCGCGGTTGCGAGATTCAGGGCTCAACTCCGGGACCCATGCGCCGCTCACGGACTGTTCGCGGCGCATGGGTCGGGGCGGAGTTGAACCGCCGACCTGCTCCGTGTGAAGGAGCCGTCATAACCGGACTAGACCACCGACCCGGGCAGTCCGCGGTAGCCCCCATGCGGACTTAACCCTTGCCAACCTCAGCTGCTCGACCGGTTATCGCGGTACTCCGACAGCTTCTCGCGGGCGTCGGCGATGGCCTCCTTGGCCTCGCCCTCGGCGCGGTTCTGGAGCTGTTCGAGGTCGCTGCGCAGCTCCTCGACGCGCCCGTCCTCGGGCTCGTCGTCGCCGCCCGTGATGGACTCGAACCGCTCCCGGAGGGGCTCGAGCTCCTCGCTGACGCCCTGCGTGGCCGTCTCGCGGGCTCGCTTCAGGTAGTACCGGGTGTCCTCGAAGTGCTTGTTCATCACATTCCGACCGTACGGCGAGGACGAATAAAATCCTTCTGGCGGTCCGGCTCAGTAGGTCGGCTGCTCCTCGGGCACGCCCTCGCGCTGGTTGACCAGCCGCGCGAGGGTGAACAGGGCGTCCGACAGCCGGTTGAGGTACGCCACGACGGTCTCGTTGATCTCCTCCTCGGCGGCCAGCGCGACCGTGCGTCGCTCGGCGCGGCGGCAGACCGACCGGGCCCGGTGGAGCTCGGCGCCGGGACGGGAGCCGCCCGGGAGGACGAACTGCTGCAGCGGCTCGAGCTCCTCGTCGTGGGCGTCGATCCAGTCCTCCAGGGTCGCCACGTGCTCGTCGGTGACGCGGGGGGCGTCCCCGCCCTCGGGGTCGGCCAGGTCGGCCTGGGCGACGTGGAGGTGGTTCTGGACGGCGGCGAGCTGGTCGTCGACGTCGTCGTGGCCCGTCGGTCGGGTGACGCCGACGGCGCAGTTGACCTCGTCGACCGTGCCGTAGGCCTCGATGCGCGGGCTGGTCTTCGCGACCCGCGTCATGTCCCGGAGGTCGGTCTCGCCGTCGTCGCCGCGACCGGTGTAGATGGTCATGCCGGCCGTGGGTCCGGAGGCACCTTATATACGGGGTCCCGTCCGGGTGCGGCGTGGTCGATCGGCGGAGGAAGTTCGACGAGGATTACGATGGCTCCCACAGCCGCCGGTACGCCCCGAGGCGCTGGACTGGATGCACAGGCTCGACCGCCGCAACAGCATCCGC
>CAYWNQ010000109.1:0-7370 GCA_964459695.1 uncultured Halobacteriales archaeon
GACGGTCGTCGTCGCGACGTGAATCGGCAGACGGTCGAGGAAACGACTCTAAACTGAACAGCGCCCCCACACCACGGGTCACGCTTTTGCGCGCGGCGGCCGAACCGTCGGCCATGACCTTCGACGTCGTGCCGGAGTCGGCCATCCGCGAGGGCCGGGCGACCGACGCCTACTTCCTGCGCACCGAGGAGACCCTCGACGCCGCCGACCGGAACCCCACCGTCGTCGCCGAGGTGACCGCCGACCAGTTCCCCACCGGCGAGTTCGCGGTCTTCGCCGGCGCGAAGGACGTCGCCCACCTGCTCGAGGGCCGTCCCCTCGACGCCCTGGCGCTGCGGGAGGGCCGGCTGTTCGACGGCGGGCCGGTGCTCCGCATCGAGGGGCCCTACCGGGCGTTCGCCCGGTTCGAGACGTCGCTGCTGGGCTTCCTCTCCCAGCCGACGGCGTGGGCGACGGCGGCCCGCCGGGCGAAGACCGTCGCCGGCGACCGCCACGTGCTGTCGTTCGGGGCCCGCCACCTCCACCCGTCCGTGGCGGCGGCGCTGGAGCGGTCGGCGCTGATCGGCGGCGTCGACGGCTTCAGCCACGTCGCCGCCGGGGACGTCCTCGGCCGTGAGGCCGGCGGGACGATGCCCCACGCGCTGGTCATCTGCTTCGGCCGCGGCGAGCAGGAGGCCGCCTGGCGGGCGTTCGACGACGCGGTCGCGCCCGAGGTGCCCCGGGTCGCGCTGGTCGACACCTACGCCGACGAGGTCGACGAGGCCGTCCGGGCCGCCGAGGCCGTGCCCGACCTGGACAGCGTCCGGCTGGACACGACCGGCTCGCGCAGGGGCGACTTCGTCCACATCGCCCGGGAGGTCCGCTGGGAGCTGGACGCTCGGGGCCACGACGACATCGGCATCTTCGTCTCCGGCGGCCTGGACCCGGCGGCCATCGAGCGCCTGCGCCCCCACGTCGAGGGGTTCGGCGTCGGCGGCTACGTCTCCAACGCCGACCCGACGGACTTCGCGCTGGACGTCGTCGCCGTCGAGGGCGAGCCGGCGGCCAAGCGCGGGAAGCTGTCGGGCGCCAAGCAGGTCTACCGGACTCCCGGCGGCGGCCACGAGGTGGCGCTGGCCGACGCCGACGGCCCAGCCGAGGGCGAACCCCTGCTGGAACCCCTGGTCGAGGACGGCCAGGTGGTCCGGGCGTTCGACGTCGACGCCGCCGCCGAGCGGGCCCGGCAGGACGCCGAGCGCGTCGGGTTCTAGGCGTGCTCGCGTCCCCACTCGGCCATCGCGGCGACCACCGGTGCCAGCGCCTCGCCGCGCTCGGTTAGCGCGTACCGGACCCGGACGGGCCGTTCGCTGACGACGCGGCGCTCGACGACGCCCTTCTCTGCCAGGTCGTCCAGCGCGTCCGACAGGACGGTGTTCGACACCGCGGGGATGGCCTCGGCGAGGTCGGCGAACCCCCGACCGCCGTCGAGCAGCCGCGCCACGACGACGGGATGCCACTTGCGGCCGACGACCGCGGCGGTGCAGGCCACGCCGCACCACTCCTCGTCGGCGCACCAGCCGGCGAGACAGTCGCTCATGGCCGGCCGGTGCGTCGCGTGCGGGTTAGCCGTTCGGGTAACCGTCGGTAACCTGGTTAGTGCGCCCTCGCCCCGGGTTTTTCCGCCCGCGGCCCCGAGGACCCTCCATGGCGAGCGTCGAGATCGAGTACTGCGTGCCGTGTGGTCACCGGGACAACGCCGTCGCCACGGCCGACGCGGTGCTGGAGGCGGCGGCCCACGACCTCGACGGCGTCGAGCTGGTGCCCGGCGACGGCGGCATCTTCCAGGTCAGGGTCGACGGCGACGTGGTGTTCGACACGGACGAGCGGGGGTACGACCGGGAGGCCATCGTCGACGCCGTGGCCCGGCGGGCGGCGACCGCGTGAGTCCCGCCCGTCCGTGACCGCCGGCTCCCCGCTCGGAGCGGTCGAGGACCACCTCCTGGTCTGGGTGCTCGCCGCCGTCGCGCTCGGCGTCGCGGCTCCCCGGCTGGCCGTCCTCACCCGGGCCTCGCCGGTCATCCTGGCCGTGATGGTGGGGAGCGTGTCGCTGACGCTGCCGCTCGCGCGCTTCCGCGCCGTCGACCGCGGGGGGCTGGCCCTCGCCCTCGCCGGCCACGCCGCGATGCCCTTCGTGGCGTTCGGGGTCGCCAGGGGGCTCGGCCTGTCGCCGCCGCTCACCGCCGGATTCGTCCTGCTCGGGGCGGTCACCCCCGAACTCGTGACCCCGGTGATGACCGAACTGGCCGGCGGCGACACCGCGCTCGCGTCGGCGGTGCTGGTGCTCGCGGGCGTCGGGAGCCTCGGGTACGTCCCCTGGGTCGTCGGGCTGCTGGTCGGCGCGGTGGAGGTCGACGCCTGGCGGGTCGCCGAGGGGCTGGCGCTCGCCGTCGTCGCGCCGATGGTCGTCGCCGTCGCCGTCCGCACGCGGTACCCCGCGCTCGGGCAGTACGACGAGACGTTCACGGCCGTGTCGGCCCTGATGGTCGTCCTCGTCATCGGCGGCGTCGCGGCGGCCAACGCCGACCTGCTCCGCGCCGACCCCGCCCTCCTGACCCCCGTGCTCGTTGCCGCCCTGGCGCTCAACCTCGCCGGCTACGGCCTGGGCTGGGCGGCCACCGCGGGGCGCGCCAGGGAGACCCGCATCGCCGGGGTGCTCTCGGTCGGGATGCGGGACTTCGCGGTGGCGGCGGCGCTGGTGGTGTCGGCGGGCTTCCCGCCGGTCGCGGCGCTGCCGGCCGTCGTCTTCGGCGTCGTCGAGATGGCCTCCAGCGCCGGACTCGCCCGGCTGGCATCGACCTGAGGCGGTGGCCGGACGACGTGCTTTTCCCGCCGGGCCGCGGACGCGACCCCATGGAGCGGTCGACAGCGGCGAAGGTCGACGCCGCCCGCGAGGACCTCGCGGCGACCGACGGCGTCCTCGTCGCGTTCTCCGGCGGCGTCGACTCGGCGGTCGTCGCGGCCCTCGCCCACGACGCGCTCGGCGAGGCGGCGGTGGCCTGCACGGCCCGGAGCGAGACGCTGCCCGCCGCGGAGCTGGCCGACGCCCGGCGCGTCGCCGACGAGATCGGCATCGAGCACGTCGAGGTCACCTTCTCGGAGCTCGAGGACCCCGACTTCGTCGAGAACGACGGCGACCGGTGCTACCACTGCCGGCGGCAGCGGCTGTCGGCGATGTTCGAGGCCGCGAGCGACCGCGGCATCGACGTGGTCTGCGACGGCACCAACGCCTCGGACCCGGGCGAGGGTCACCGCCCCGGGCTGCGGGCCGTCGCTGAGCTGGACGCCCGCTCGCCGCTGCTCGACCACGACGTCGACAAGGGCGAGGTCCGGGCCATCGCCGAGCACTACGACCTCTCGGTCGCCGACAAACCCTCGATGGCGTGTCTCTCCTCGCGCATCCCGACCGGCCTCGCGGTCACCGAGGAGCGGCTGGACCGCGTCGAGCGCGCCGAGCGGCTGCTTCGGTCGTGGGGGTTCGACCAGTTCCGGGTGCGCGACCACGACGGGCTGGCCCGCATCGAGGTGGGCCGCGACGAGCTGGCCGCCGCACTGGACCCGTCGTTCGCCGCGGCGGCCCGCGAGCACCTGACCGACCTCGGGTTCGACCACGTGACGCTGGACCTGCAGGGCTACGAGACCGGCAGCGTGAGCCCCGGTGACGACGGATCCGAGACGCCGACGAGCGACGCCGGCGGGGTCCTCGACGCCGATTACCCGACGGACTGACGCCGCGACCGGACTCACCGCCAGGCCGTCTCGTTCTCGCGCACGACCCGCACCTCGCCGTCGCCGTCGGCGAGGAACTCGGTGACGCCGCAGTTGTCCTGCGGGCGGTCGAGCATCGCCTCCCGGACCCCGAGACCGTCGACGTGGACCAGCAGCGACCGGATGGGGCCGCCGTGGGCGACCACCAGCCGGGTCTCGTCGGCGCCGGCGGCCGCGAGCAGCTCCTCGAACCGCCCGACGACGCGATCGGCCATCTCGCGGAGGCTCTCGCCGCTCTCCGGGGTCGCCGCGGCGGCCGCGGCGGCGTCCTCGCCCAGCGCGAACTCCGGGAACCGCTCGAACACCTCGTCGTAGGGCAGGCCCTGGTACATGCCGAGGTCGCGCTCGCGCCACGCGACCTCGTACGCGACGGGCGCGTCGACGTGGTCGGCGATGGCCGCGACGGTCTCCTCGACCCGGGGGAGGTCCGAGGCGTGGATCCGGTCGACGTCGTAGGCGTCGGCCAGGTGGACGCCGCAGGCTGCGGCCTGCTCGCGCCCGCGGTCGGTGAGCCGCGTCGGCGCCCACCCCTGGAGGCGCCCGTCGCGGTTCCAGGTGGACTCGCCGTGCCGGACGGCGACGACGCGGACCATCAGCCGGCCCCCGTCCACTTCACCAGCGCCAGCGTCCCCTCGAACAGCGCGATCATGGTCGCGGCGACGATGATGGGCGCCATCCCCGTCGGGTCGGGGCTGAACAGGAAGGCGATGCCGGCGAACGCGCCCCAGAAGTACAGCCGCATGTCCGCGAGCCACGCCCGGCTGGTGATGCCCATCATCAGCGCCAGCATCACGAACAGGGGGATCTGGAAGATGAGCGCGAAGTAGCCCATCATCAGGACGATGAGGTCGAACGTCTCGGTGAGCCCGAACGCGATGAACGTGACCTCCTCGGAGTACTCGAGGAAGTACAGGAACAGCGCGGGCAGCACGAGGAAGTACGCGAACGCGACCCCGACCGTCGCCAGGACCAGGCTCGTGGGCACCGCCGCCAGGTAGTACCGGCGCTCGCTGGGGTACAGCCCGGGCCGCATGAACAGGTAGGTCTCGTAGACTCCGACCGGCAGCGCCACCACGAACCCCGCCAGCGTGGCGACCTTCAGCCGCGCCAGGATGAGCGCCAGCGGGTGGTAGACCCGCGGGCAGGCCGCCGGGTAGCCCTGGAGCCGTGCCTCGACCGGCGGCGGGCACTGGCTCACGGTCCCCGGCAGCAGCGAGTACCACAGGAAGTTGACGAGGTCCTCGCCGAACGGGAAGACGACGCCGGAGACCACCGCCATCACCAGGAGGACGACACCCAGCCGGGTGATCATCTCCTCGACGTGCTCGGTCAGCGGCATCTCCTCGTCGCTGGCGGGGCCGGAGGGCTGGTCGACGCCGTAGTCGTAGTCCCCCTCGCCGCCGGGACCCGCCGGCGTCTCCGGGGCGTCGGCCGCCTCCTCAGCCATCACCGTGGAGTCGGCACGTGCCGCTTGTAAGCCTTCTCAATGGTCGGGTGGGCGGGTTCGGATGGCCACCCTGGTGCTCCCGGGTCCTGTGGCCGTCTTGACCGATCGTACTTCTTCACCCGCTATCGTTCGGAACGCATCCCGACACTCGACCAGCGGGCCGGGCTTGCCGTCGGTACGATGTGCTCGAGACGGCGTTGCGGTACATCACTCGCAGCACCCCGGCGTCGGCCCGTACCCAGCGACGCATCCATCCAGCGACCAATTGATTGATAACTGCGAGCACCGAACCGCCCGCCGTGTCCGGAGCCGTCGACGATGACGTCGCGCGGACCGTCGCCGACGGTCGCGCCGCGCTTGGCGATCTACTCTCGGTCGCCAGGGAGCACCTGCAGAAGGTCTTCGTCGCGTTCGTCCTCGGACTGCTCGTCACCATCTACGTGATGTGGGCGTACGTCTGGAACCAGATGCGCGAGGACCTGGTGGCCCAGACGCCCGCGAAGGTGGTCTCCGTCACGCCGTTCGACGTCATCCTCCTGCAGGTCAAGCTCGGCATCTTCGTCGGCATCGTCGTGGCGCTTCCGGTGCTGCTGTACTACTCGCGGGACTTCCTGCGGCGACGGGGGGTGTGGCCCACCGACGTCTCCCGGTGGAAGGTCGCGCTCGTGGGGCTCGGGAGCGCGAGCCTGATGGTCATGGGCGCCGTCTACGGCTACTTCGTGTTCTTCCCGCTGGCGTTCGACTTCCTGGCCAACAACGCCGCGAACGCCGACCTCCAGCCCAACTACTCCATCGTGCGGTGGGCGCAGTTCATCCTGCTGCTGACGCTGTCGTTCTCGCTGGCCGCCCAGCTACCCCTCGTGATGCCGGCGCTCGCCTACGCCGGCATCGTCCCCTACCGGGTGTTCCGGGACTACTGGCGCCACGCCATCGTCGGGCTGTACGCCTTCGGCGCGCTGTTCACGCCGCCGGACCCCATCACCCAGGTGATGTGGGCGACGCCGCTGGTGGTGCTGTACGCCGGCTCGCTGGTCATCACGCGGTTCGTCGTCAGCGTCAAGGCCTCCAGCGAGCGGGTCGACGGCCGCGCCGTGGCGCGTGCGAACTGGAACCTCATCGCCGGCGCCGCCGTCGTCGCGGGCGGGCTGACCTACGTGGCGGGCAGCCAGCTTGTCGCGGGCGCCGCCGACCCCTACCTCTCGCGGATCGGGGTCACGCTGGCCGACGCGGGCGGCGTCGCCGGGCTGGCGCCGGAGACGGTCGTGGTGGTGGCGGCGGTCGCCATCGCCGGCGTCGCGGCGGTCGGCGCCTACCTCAACCGGCTGTTCGCCGCGCTGGACGGGCTGCCCGCCGCCGGCGTCGGTGGCCCGGCCCCGGCCTCGACGGGCGACCCGGCGGCCGTCGACCTCCGGCCGCTGGACGCCGCCGGCGTCAGGGCCGCGCCGATGGAGGCGTTCGTCGACCTCGAGGAGGACGAGGCCGTCGCCATCGCGGGCGAGGCGATGGAGGACGACGACCCGGCGAAGGCCCAGGCCGTGCTCGACAGGTTCGACGAAGCCCGGGCCGCCGCCGCGGCCGGGGACCTCGGGAGCGACGAGGAGGCCGACGGAGAGGAGGGGGACGGCGTCGTCACCTCCACCGCCGCGGGCATGATGGACGCGTTCACCGCCGAGGAGACCACCGAGGACGACATCGGCGGCTACTACTACGACGCACGGTTCATCCTCGAGTCGCTGACCTCGCGGGCGTTCCGGCTGGTCGGGGTGTTCATGGCCGTCTTGGCCGTGGTGTTCGGCTGGCTCTACACCGGCGGCATCGGCCAGCTCCGGGCCCAGTTCGTCGCCCAGCTGCCACCCGGGGTCGTCAGCGACGAGGTCCAGATCGTCGCGCTCGGCCCCGTCGAGCACCTGGTCTTCATGATCAAGGTGAGCGTCATCGCCGGCTTCGTCGCCGTGCTCCCGCTGGTGCTGTACTACGCGTGGCCGGCGATGAAGGACCGCGGGTTCGCGATGGGCAACCGGAACGTGCTCGTGGTCTGGGCCGGCGCGATGTTCGGGAGCATGATCGCCGGCAGCGTCGTCGGCTTCCTGTACGTCGCCCCCGCCATCATCTCCTGGCT
>CAYWNQ010000110.1:0-7326 GCA_964459695.1 uncultured Halobacteriales archaeon
GGCGGTCGAGCGAACGGATGCTAGCCAGCGCCGCGGGGCGGTCGCCGAGCGCGGTCGTGGCGAGGGCGGAACGGCGAGTTGGGACGATATCGGAGGCGTCACCTACAACCTCGTCGCGGCCTCGAGCGACAGCCGGATGGCGCGCTCGACGTTGTCCTCGGCCTTCTCGGGGAGCTCCCCGTCGTCGGTCTCGCCCTTCTGGGTCCCCTCGACCAGGTTGCCGTCGACGGTGCAGATGGCGCCGGCACGGAGGCCCTTCCGACGGGCGAGGGTGAACAGCGCGGCGGCCTCCATCTCGACGGCCAGCAGCCCGGCGTCCTCCCAGTCGGCGACGTACCGGTCGGTCTCGGCGTAGAACGCGTCGTCGGTCGCGATGGGGCCGACGTGGACCGCCTCGCCGGCGTCCTCGGCGGCGCCGACCAGCGCCGCCAGCACGTCGTAGTCGGCCACCGCGGGCAGGGTCGCCGACTCGTAGCGCTTGGAGGTCCCCTCGTCCTTGGCCGCCGCCGTGGCGACGACCATGTCGCCGATCTCGATGCCGCGCTGGAGGGCCCCGGTGGTCCCGACCCGGACGAACGTCTCGGCGCCGACGGCGGCCAGCTCCTCGACGGCGATGGCCGTCGACGGCGACCCGATACCGGTCGAGCAGACGGTGAGGTCCCGCCCGGCGTAGCTGGCCGAGACCACGGCGTACTCCCGGTTGTCGGCCAGTCGCTCGACGTCCTCGCAGTGGCCGGCGATGCGCTCGACGCGGCCGGGGTCACCCGGCACGAGCACCAGGTCGGCGACGTCGCCCTCCTCGACGAGCAGGTGGGGCTGCTTGCCCATGGACCCCGGGTCGACCGCCGCCGCCAAAAGCCGGTCGGTGTGGGGTCTCAGGCCAGGACGGCGGTGACGGCGGGCACGGCGGCAAGCAGCGCCGCGACGTACACCGTCGCCGTGACGAGCCACTGGTTCCGGACGGTGGCCGCCCGGTCGTGGACCTCGCCGCCGGCCAGCGGCAGGACGACGTAGGCGAACCCACCGAACAGCACCCCCAGCAGGAGCAGTCCGGCGAGGAGGTGGGGCGCGACGTACAGCCGCACCGACGCCAGGAAGGTCTCCGGGCCGAGCAGCGCCTCGAGCCCCACCGCCGACAGCGCGTGGGCCAGCGCAGCGAGGACGCCGCCGACGTGGTGGACCGCCGAGGCCGTCCGCGAGGACACGTCGGCAGGCTCGGAGCGAGTCAGCACCGCGGCGACGACGAACGACGGCGTGGTGCCCTCCGACTGGCCCTGGACGGGAACGGTCGCGACGACCGTCGCGAGGACGCCGGCGACGAGAGCGACCAGCAGCCGGGTCTCCAGGGGCGGCGGACCGACGTGGCCGGCGTGCAGCGGCAGGGGCATGGCCCGGTCCATCGGCGCCAGTCACCTAAAGCCGCCGCTTGCCGGCTCAGGCCTCGCGGACGCGCTCGACCGCCGCCGGCGAGATGTCGACGCGTGGGCCCTCGGTGGAGGCGGCCAGCGCCCCGCAGGCGTTGCCGACGGCCAGCGCGTCCTCCGGGTCGGCATCGTCGAGCCACGCCGAGAGGAAGCCCGCCGCGAAGGCGTCGCCGGCGCCGGTCGTGTCGACCGCCGTCTCGGCGAAGCCCCCGTGGCGGACCTCGCCCGCCGGCGAGGTCAGCGTCGCGCCCCCGCTCCCGTGGGTCACGACCACCGTCCGGTCCCCGTCGGCGGCGTCCAGCGCGGCGGCCTCGCGCTCGTTGAGGAAGAGGACGTCGGCGCGGTCGACCACCGGCCCGTAGTCGCGGTCGGCGACGCGACGGCCCGGCGCGAAGCTCACGCTCGCCCCGGCGTCGGCGGCGATCTCGGCGATGCGGGCCGCCGTCGCGGGGCGCTGGGACGTCAGGTGGACGTGCTCGGCGCTGGCGACGTAGTCGGGGTCGACGTCGTCGGGGCCGACGGCCTCGTTGGCCCCCTCGGTGCCGAGGACGGCGACCTGGCCGTCGTCGTCGACCAGCAGGTACTTGACCGCGGTCTGGCCCGCGACCACCCGGACGCCGCCGACGTCGACGCCGGCCTCCCGCAGGGCGCGCCGGGCGAGGTGACCGTGCTCGTCTTCGGCGACGCTGCCGACCAGGCCGGCGGGCACCTCGAGCCCGCACAGCGCCGTGGCGACGTTGGCCGCCGACCCGCCGCCGCCCTGTCGCTGGGACCGGATCGCGGCCTCGTCGTCGGGGTCGGGCAGCCGGTCGACCCGGAGGGTGACGTCCCAGTTGACGTGGCCGGCGCAGACGACCCGCATGGCCCGGGAGTGGGCCCGGCGCCGGCATAAGCCTCGGGGCGCCTACGTGGCGCTGTTTAGGTAAGGCGGTAGCTCTCGTGGTCCGTTGGATCGTGCTGTCTGCAACCGCGACAGCAGACGCCACGTTCGCTCGAACCTAGGCGCGTGTCGTGCGGGCGAGCCGGAGCACGAGCGTGCTGGCCAGTGCCTCGGGACTTTCCAGCGGTATCGAGAGCACGGAACGACGCTGAAACTGTTCCCCGGCGTCACGTCACCGCGAACAGCACCACGTTGTGCGCGCCGGGGCCGAGGCCCACGGCGGCCACGCCGGCCAGGAGGAGGTAGCCCTGGCTCGGGTGGTCGCGGACGGTGTCGACCAGCACCACGAGCACCGCGGCGGCCAGGCCGAGCTTCACCACCACGAACAGCCAGCCGGACCCGAGCAGCTCAGCCGTCGGCAGCGAGGCCGCGAGGTCGAGCACCGCCCGCGACAGCGGCGACTGCTCGCCGTAGCCGAACACGTCGGCGCCGACGGCGGTCGAGACCCCGTCCAGCGCGTGGGCGAACACGACGAGAATCCCGGCGCGGCCCGTGACGCCGACCGCGGGCCGGACGCGCCGAAGTAGCGCCCAGGTGAGGCCGGCGACGACGCCCGCCCAGGTCACCGCCGCGACCGGCCAGAACAGGTCGAGGCCGCCGTTCCCGACGGCGACCTGGAGCGCGTAGCCAAGCGCCGACCCGGCGGCGAGTCCGCCGGTGACTCCCAGCGCGCCGGGCGTCGACCGGAGGCTCCAGCCCGCCGCGGGCCAGTCGTCGGCAGCGGTCGCCAGCCACACCGCTCCGGCACCCACGGCGGCGGTCACGTAGACCGCCGGCGAGCCGAACAGGGGGGCCACGACCGACGGCACCGCGTCGAGCTGGTACAGCACGTAGCCGACCGCGCCGGCGACCATCCACGGCGTCAGCGCGAGCACGACGTCCTCGGTGACCCGCGGCCGGTGTCTGTAGAGGCCGACACCGACGGCGCCGGCGGCGCCGACCAGCCCCACCAGGTACGACAGCGGCGGGAGGGCGAAGCCGGTCGGGAGGACCATGGACGGTCCGGCGGGCGCCCCCGGCGAAAGCGTTACGACTCGGTCTCCCAGGGCTCGCCGGTGCCCTGGCCGTACAGCTCGCGCATCAGCGTCACGATGCTCTCGGGCGGGAACTGCCCCCGCTCGGTGACGATGGCGTCGACGTGGCGCGGCGGCGTGACGTCGAAGGCGGGGTTGGCGACCGTCACGTCGTCGGCCAGCTCGTGGTCGGGGGCCAGCACCTCGCCGCGCTCGCGCTCCTCGATCTCGACGGCCTGGCCGGTCAGGGTGTCGGGGTGGAGCTTCAGCGTACCGGCGGCGACCATCACGGGCACCCCACGGTCCCGGGCGGAGACGGCCAGGCCGGCGGTGCCGATCTTGTTCACCACGCTGCCGTCGGCGGCGATGGCGTCGGCGCCGACCAGCAGGTGGTCGCAGTCGTCGAGGAACCGGTGGGCGGCGTTGTCGACGATCAGCGTCACCGGCACGCCGAGTTCCCGGAGGCGCTCGGCGGTGATGAGGCCCTGGTTGCGGGGGCGGGTCTCCTTGACGACGGCCTCGAGGTCCTTGCCGGCCTCGACCGCCGCGGCGACGACGGCCATCGCGTCGGTCGAGTGGCAGTGGGTCATCACCACGTCGCCGTCGCGCAGCCGGCCGGCGCCGATGGTGCCCAGCCGGTCCTGTGCACGGTCGAGGTCGGCGCGGAACCGCTCGGCCGCGGCCACCACCGACTCGCGGAGCGCGTCGACGTCGCTGCCGGCCATCTCGTTGAGGACGAACCGCAGCGCGTTGGGTAGTGAGACCGCGGTGGGGCGAGTGTCGTGGAGCCGCTGTGCGGCGGCCCGGAGGTCGGCGCGGAACGCCGCCGGCTCGTCGGCGTCGCTGGCGCGGGCGGCGTCGGCCAGCGCCGCCGCGGCGGCGTCGGCGATGGTGGCGGCGCCCCGGATCTCCATCTCGTCGATGGCCGCGGCGGTCTCGGCGACCGGGGGCGGGACGTCGGCGGCCCGTGGGTCGGCCATGGTGGGGGTTGGCACGCCAGCGAGAAAAGGTCGTGGGGCCACCGGCCCCGACGCCCTTTTGCCCCGGCCCCTCCCCGTGTCCGCCATGGACCGCTCGGAGCTCGCCGGCCGCATCGACCACACGGTGCTCGGCGTCGACACCCGGTGGGCAGACGTGCGCGAGACCCTCGAGACCGCCGAGCGCTACGGGATGAACGTCTGCGTCCCGCCGTCGTTCGTCGAGCGCAGCGCCGAGGGCGCCCCGGACACGACGGTCGCGACGGTCGTCGGCTTCCCCCACGGCCACCACCGCACCCCCGTGAAGGTCCGGGAGGCCGAGCTGGCGCGGACGGACGGCGCCGACGAGCTGGACGTGGTGGTCGACGTCGGGGCGCTGAAGGACGGCGACCTCGACCACGTGCGCGCCGACGTCGCCGCGGTGGTCGACGCCACGCCGCTGACGACCAAGGTCATCGTGGAGGCCCCGCTGCTGACCGACGCCGAGATCGACCGCGTCGGCGAGGCCGTCGCCGAGACCGGCGCGGACATGCTCAAGACCGCGACCGGGTTCGCCGACGGCGGCGCGACCGTCCCGGACGTCCGGCGACTGAGCGAGCACCTCCCGGTGAAGGCCAGCGGGGGCATCTCGACCTGGGACGCCGCGCGGCGGATGTTCGACGCCGGCGCCGTCCGGATCGGCGCCTCCAGCGGCGACGCAATCGTCGAGGACTTCGTGGCCGAGACCGGTGGCGCCGGCACCGAGGCGTCCGGGACCCCCGGCGGGGACTGAGCAAGCGTCGCGCTTTTGGCCACGCGACCGGTAGCGCCCACGACCGCACCCGATGGCCAGCTACCACATCGAGACCTACGGCTGCACCTCGAACCGCGGCGAGAGCCGCGCCATCGAGCGCCGGCTGCGCGACGCGGGCCACCACCCCGTCGACGGGCCGGCGGCGGCCGACGTGGCCATCCTCAACACCTGCACCGTCGTCGAGACGACCGAGCGCAACATGCTCGCCCGGGCCGCCGAGCTCGACGACGCGACGGCGGACCTCATCGTCACCGGCTGCATGGCGCTGGCCCAGGGCGGGGCCTTCGCCGACGCCGGCGTCGAGGCGCAGGTCCTCCACTGGGACGACGTCCCCGCCGCCGTCACCAACGGCGAGTGCCCGACGACGACCCCCGACGCCGAGCCGGTCCTGGACGGCCAGGTCGGCATCCTCCCCATCGCCCGGGGCTGCACGTCGGACTGCTCGTACTGCATCACCAAGCGCGCGACCGGGCGCATCGACAGCCCGCCGGTCGCCGAGAACGTCGAACACGCCCGCGCGCTGGTCCACGCCGGCGCGAGCGAGATCCGCGTCACCGGCCAGGACACCGGCGTCTACGGCCGGGACGACGGCGAGCGCAGGCTCCCGGAGCTGCTCGAGCGCGTCTGCGCCATCGACGGCGAGTTCCGGGTCCGGGTCGGGATGGCCAACCCGAAGGGCGTCCACGGCATCCGGGAGGAGCTCGCGGCGACGTTCGCCGACAACGAGGCGCTGTACGACTTCCTCCACGTCCCCGTCCAGTCCGGCAGCGACGACGTGCTGGGGGACATGCGCCGCCAGCACCAGGTCCGGGAGTTCGTCGAGGTCGTCGAGACCTTCGACGAGTACCTCGACGAGTGGACCCTGGCGACGGACTTCATCGTCGGGTTCCCCACCGAGACCGACCACGACCACGCCCAGTCGATGGCGCTGCTCCGGGAGGTCCGCCCCGAGCGCATCAACATCACGCGGTTCTCGAAGCGGCCTGGCACCGACGCCGCCGACATGGACGGCCTCAACGGCACGGTCAAGAAGGAGCGCTCCTCGGCGATGACCGACCTGAAGATGGAGGTCGTCGGCGCGGCCTACGAGGCGATGGTGGGCGAGCGCCGGCGGGTGCTGGCCGTCCAGCCCGGTACCGGCGACTCGGTGAAGTGCCGCGACGACGCCTACCGGCAGATCATCGTGCAGGACGCGGGCGAGCGCGGCGTGGAGCCGGGGGACGTCCTCGAGGTGGAGGTCACGGCGGCGGAGACGGTCTACTGCTTCGGCGAACCGCTGTGAACGGGAGGGATCGGATGCACAGTCACGAGCGTCCCTCCGAGCGCCGAGGACATCCCGTCACGCCCGGAACGCCCCGAGTCGAGCGGGCGGGGGCGTTCCGGCGGTGTGGTCGGTTCAAGCACGGGATGCGGTCGGCGGTCGCGATGGGGCACCAGCCTCCGGTCCGCGTCTATCCCTGCTCGCCGTCCTCCCCCGCCAGCCGGTCGACCGTCTCGTCGTCCTCCCACTCCCCCAGCTCCCGGGGGTCGACGTGGACGAAGACGTCGTCGACCTCCGGGAGCACCCGGATGGAGTCGACCACTGCGGTCTCGATGTCGTGGGCCTCCAGCAGCGTGCGCTCGCCCTGGACCTCGATGTGGAGGCTGACGTCGATCTCCGGGCCGACGTAGTGGGCGACCACGTCGTGGGCGCCCTCGACGTCCGGGTGGGCCAGGGCGCGCCGGACGATCTCGGCACGGAGGTCCGCCGGCGGCGCGGCGCCGACGAGGTAGTCGAGGTTGTCCCGGACCACCTGGACCCCGGTGTACACCACCGCCACCGCCACGACCCCGGCGGCCAGCGGGTCCAGCACCGGCCAGCCGAGCGACGCGCCGGCGACGCCCGCGAGCGCGGCGAGAGCGGTCAGGATGTCGTTGCGGTTGTCGACGGCGGTGGCGGTCAGCGCCGGGGACCGGTGGTCCTCGGCGACGGCCAGGACGTACCGGTAGAGGCCGAACTTCACCAGCGCGGCGACCGCGAGCACCGCGACCGCCGCCGGGCCGCGGGCCACGGCGACGTCGCCCGAGAGGACCGCCCGCCCGGCGTTCCACAGCACCGCGGCGCCGGCGGCGAAGATCCCCAGCGCGACGACCAGCGAGACGAACGGCTCGATGCGCTCGTGGCCGTGGGGGTGCTCGA
>CAYWNQ010000111.1:0-7192 GCA_964459695.1 uncultured Halobacteriales archaeon
CAATCATGTGAGCTTCTGGGGCTCACGACGGAGGTTCGAATCCTCCCTGGACTATGGCTTTGGGCGTTCGAATCCTCCAGCAAAGGATCCGCCTCGTTCGCCTCACCCCAGTATCTCCCATCCGACCACGGCACCTTGCTGGTGATGCGGGTGACGGAGCCCGGAGAACTCGGCAATTCGCCTAACGGTGACCTCGATGCCGTACCAGTAGTCAGCGTCTGTGGCGAACTTCCGGGCTATGGTCTCGACCTCCATCTGCTCGTAGGGCTCGTCTTCATCCTCGTAGTAGAGTCCCAGGACGCCGCCGTTGGTGTCAAACGTCGAATTTCGCAACTTTCTCACGTCCGTAAGTAGCGAGGACGAGCCCTCCTCGGGGAACGGGCTGAACACCGACATGTAGCAGTTCGAATCGATGTTCCCGTTGTCGAGCCGGAACCGGAGAAGTTTCGCCTCGACCGGAATCCGGAACCGGCCCGAATTGACCACGATATCGCAGCGCTGTCCACTGTCTGGATACTGCGTCTCCGTTTCGATTGACCATCCCGGATCGTGCGTTGCGCGAAACGCCTCGACTAGCATCTCGAGCTGTCGTTCCTCCTCGAAGGGGCCGATACCCGGTTTCCAGCGCCCGTGTTCGGCCGCTGCGTCCACCCGTGGCACCACCGCCGCGAACCCGTCTGCCAGTTCTTGGAGCACTTCTCGGGCGGAAGCCGAGTCATTAGCCATCGCTCGCCCCCGTGTTGTTATCCGTCCGACGTATAGCTACGGGGTAGCGATCCTCGCTGCTCGCCCTCTCATCATGAGCGAGGAGACGAACGTGGAGAACGACGGTCCCATATCCCGATAATGCGCCTGAATGGTACGCCGGAGGATTCCTCTATCCTGCCCCAGCGTCATCCCCGCCCAGCTCCGGGTCGAACAGGTCCCCTACGTCGCAGTCGAAGAAGGCCGCCAGCTCGAACGCCAGCTCCAGCGACGGGTCGTAGCGCTCGCGCTCGATGGCGTTGATGGTCTGGCGACTGACCCCGACGCCGGCGGCCAGGTCGGCCTGGCTCAGCCCCGCGGCCTCGCGGCGCTCGCGCACGGCGTTGTTCATGACCGGTAGCGCAGGGCCAGGTAGACCACGCCGAAGGTGGCGAACAGGGCGACGTAGCCCCAGAGGGCCGCCCAGACCGGCTCGGGCACCTCGTAGAGGTCCGCGTAGGTGAGCACGCGGGCGGCCGAGGCGCCCAGGACCAGGACGACGGCGAACACGGAGAGCGTCACCTGGCTGGCGCGGCGCTCCAGGGCGGCGTCGCGCTCGTCGAACAGCGCCACCGGAGTCGCCAGCCAGACGACGAGGGCCAGGACGATGCCGAGCCAGTACACCGCCTCGCCGACCAGCGGGTAGCCCAGCCCCCACCGGAGCAGGAGGCCGCCACCGACGCCGCCGAACACGGCCCCGACCACGACCCGGCGGTAGCGCCGTCGCCTCGCGTGGCGCTCGGCGCCCGCGACGTCACGGCCGGCGGCCGTCATCGCGCGTCACCGTCCGCCAGCAGGTCGGTCAGGGCCGCGAAGGTCCCGAACCCGAGCGCGACGCCAACCGCGAGGGCGCCGTCGCCGGGAGCCAGGCGGGGCACCGTCAGGGCAACTGTCGTCGAGAGGCCGAAGACCAGCAGCTTGCCCCTCCGGGTCAACGATTCGAACTGCCTGTCCAGCGTCGACTTCGGGAGCGCCGCACACAGCCCCCGGAGCCGCGAGAGCGGGTTCGATGGCATGGGTGTCACCGTGTCAAGCGCGCTTGTCGTAAAGCGTGCTTTACAGTAAAGCATCCTTTACACAACCACTTCAACCCTACGGTCCCGCCCGGTGCCGCGGCGGACACCCCACGTTCATGGCCCCCACGGCCGTCGACCCGATGTGACCGACGCGTCCGGCACGCCGTGGACGACCGACCGGTCCCCGTGGCCCCTCGTGGCGGGTGCCAGCCTGGTGTCGGTCGGCCTGGGCGCCTACGAGATATCGCCGGCCAGCGTGACCCCGCTGATCACCGCCGACCTCGGCGTCGACCAGGCGACCGCGGGCCTGATCGTGGGCATCATGTTCGGCACTGCCGTCGTGGCGAGCCTCCCGGCGGGCGCCGTCCTCGACCGGACGAACTCACGGACCGCCGTCGCCCTGGCCGTGGCGGGGCTGGTGGTGGCCGGGACGTGGGGGTGGGCGGCGGCGCGGGCCGGTGCGCTGCGGTGGCTGCTCGCCTCGCGTGTGCTTGGCGGGGTGGCCTACGTCGTGGTCTGGAACGCCGCCATCGACATCGTCGGCGAGGCGGCCCCGCCCGGCCGGCGGGCGACCGCCGTCGGGGCGTTCACCGCCAGCGGCCCCGTCGGCTTCGCGCTCGGCCAGGGCGCCGGCCCGGTGGTCGCGCGGGCGTTCGGCTGGCCCGCCATCTTCCTGGCCTACGTCGGCGTCACGCTGGCGGGCCTGGCGGTGTTCTGGCCCGCGAGCCGCGGGCTCGGCCGCGTGGGCGCCGCCGGCCCGCCGGACCGTGCTGCCGTCGGCGCCGTGCTCCGCAACCGCGGCGTCTGGCTCGTCGGCGCGGTCGGTTTCCTGGGCTACGCCGTCTACCTGTTCGTCAACACCTGGGCCACGTCCTACCTCACCGACGAGCTCCACATCGCCCTGGGGCTCAGCGGCGTGCTGGCGGCGCTGTTCCCCGCCGTCGGCGTCGTCTCGCGGGCCAGCAGCGGCGCCCTGTCGGACCGCGTCTTCGACGGGCGCCGCCGGCCGCTGGTCGTCGGCTCGTTCGTCCTCGCGGCGCCGCTGGTCGCCGTCCTGGCCGTCTCCCGGACGCTCGCCGTCCTGGTGGCGGCGCTGCTGCTGGCGGGTTTCGCCGTCCAGCTCACGCTCGGTCTGTCGTTCGCCTACGTCGGCGAGCTCGTCGAGCCCCGCGTCGCCGCGACGGCGGTGGCGTTCCAGACCGCCGCCGGCCTCGCGGGTGCCGCTCTCGCGCCGGCCGTCGGCGGCGCGGTCATCGACGCCGCCGGCTACGAGGCCGCGTTCCTCGCCTGCGCCGGCGTGGCCGCCCTCGGGGTCCTCGCCGCGTGGCTCGCCCCCGAGCCCGGGGGCTGAACCGGCCTGCGGCGGATTTCGCAGCGACCGGCAGGTTTCTATGGCGCAGTACGGTAGAGTCTGGCATGGACGACATCTTCGTGGCGCGCGTCATGTCGCCCGACGTCGACACGGTCGCCCCGGACACCCTCGTGGAGGAGGCCGCCGAGCGGATGCTCGCGGAGGACAACGGCTCGGTCGTCGTCGCCGAGGACGACCAGCTCGTGGGCATCCTCACCACGACCGACTTCGTACGGATCGTCGCCGAGCGCAAGCCCAAGGACGAGACCCCCGTCTCGGCGTACATGTCGACCGACGTGGTCACGGTGGATCCCCAGGACTCGATCAACGACGCCGCCGACGTGATGCTCGAGAACGGCTTCCACCACCTCCCGGTGGTCGCCGAAGAGGAGGGCGTCGTCGGCATCGTCACCACGACCGACCTGGCGGCCTACCTGTCGCACGTCCAGACGCCGACGCCGTCCTAGGTCCGGAACCCGTCACCGGCCCCGGTCACTCCATAGCTGGATACCGTCCCCTCGAGATTCGAGCGTCCGCCAGACCGCTCGACGATTCGCGCGGTGGACCGCGACCAGCGACCGCATCTCGTGGTTGAACCGAGGGAGTCAGCCGGAGCTTCCGTGCGGTACTACCGTCCACCCCGAGCGTATCTGGACAGCGTCCGTCCCGGTGCCCCACAATTGAAACCGTCGGGCGTCACACGGTGAGGCATGTCGGCCTCAGAGCTGGCGACGCGGGTCCAGGAGCTGCTGGCGGTCGACCGGGAGGAGTTCGAGACCCGGGTTCGCGAGGAGGTCGCGGACCTCAAGGCGGAGATCGAGGGCGGCACCTTCGACAACCCCCAGGCCATCGTCGGCCTGGAGTACGAGTTCTACGCCGTCGACGCCGAGACGAAGGCCCTGGCGCGGGTGCCGCGGCGGCTGCTGGACTACATCGGCTTCGAGGCCGAGCTCGGCCTCCACAACGCCGAGATGCAGACCACGCCGATGCCGCTGTCGCCCCACGGCCTCACCGCGACGAAGGCGGAGGTCCAGGCCAAGCTCCAGGCCGCCGAGCGCGAGGTCGGCAACGAGGGCATGCGGCTGGTCAGCGACGGGCTCTGGACCCACCCGCCGGTGGGCGAGACGGCCAGCGACTACCTCGCCGACTCCGTCGAGCAGGACGGCGTCCGCATCGCGACCAACATGAGCGACTCGGTGCGCTACCACGCGATGGCCAACACCGACTACGCCGCCGACATGCGCCTGGAGGCCCCCGGGGTCTCCCTGGCGGCCGACACCGTGATGCCCGAGAGCCTGATTACCTCCATCCAGCCCCACTACCAGGTCGCCCACGCCCCCGACCTGCCGCGGTACTTCCGGTACGCCCTCCGGGTCGCCGGGCCGCTGCTGGCGCTGTCGGTCAACTCCCCGTTCTTCCCGCCGGACCTCTACGACGATGACTGGGACGGCGAGCGCATCCTCGAGGAGGGCTGGATGGAGAACCGCGTCCCGGTCTTCGAGTCGGTGCTCAACCCCGCCGACCACGAGAAGGTCGGCTTCCCCGAGGACCTCGACGACGTCGGCCAGGCCGTCGACCGCGTCGCCGCCGACGAGACGGTCGTCCCGATGCTGCTCGAGGAGACCGGCCGGTTCGACGACCGTTTCGCCCACTTCCGCCACAAGCACGGCTCGTACTGGCGGTGGGTCCGCCCGGTGTTCGACGGCGCGACCCGGAAGGCCGCCAACGCACGCATCGAGTTCCGCCCGCTGCCGGGCCAGCCCACCGTCCCCGACGCGGTCGCGCTGCTGGCGGTCTACGCCGGCCTGATGGAGTCGCTGCCCCGGCGCGAGCACCCCGTGGCCACCCTCGAGTGGGAGCGGGCCCGCGAGAACTTCTACGCCGCCGTCCGGGACGGCCTCGCGGCCGACATGACATGGGTCACGATGGACGGCGAGGAGACAGACGACGTCGAGCGCATCTGCGCCGAGCTGTTCGAGTACGCCCGCGACGGCCTGGAGCTCAGGGGGCTGTCGGCCGAGGAGGCCAACGGGTACATCCGGCCGCTGCGCGCGCGAGTCGACCGCGGCGTCACGCCGGCCCGGTGGAAGCACGACTACGTCCGGCGGGAGGTCGAGGCGGGCGCCCCGTTCACGGAGGCGGTCTGGGGGATGCAGTCGGCGTACATCGACCGCCAGGTGGACACGCTGGTCGAGGGGTCGTTCACCGACTGGCTGGACGACGGCTGAGGCGGGGCTCGCTCATCGGCCGGCGTTCGGTGGCTCGCGTGCCCCCGGCTCGCGGTTCACTTCGATCACCGCTCGCTCGTTCGGTGGCGCTTCACTTCGTTCGCGCCACCCGCTACTCGTACGTCGTCACCATCCCGCCGTCGTGGAGCATGTCCCCGCCGTTGAGGTGGCCGGCGTGGCGCGAGAACCCGAACACGAACAGGTTCGCCACCTCGATTGGCTCCATCATCTCGTCGGCCCGCGTCGGCCCGAGCATCACCTGCTGGACCGTCTCGTCGACGGTCAGCCCCCGCGAGTCCGCCGAATCGGGGAGCTGCTTGGCCACCAGCTCGGTCTTCACGTAGCCCGTCGACACCGAGAACCCCCGCACCACGTCGTCGGCGTCCTCGGCGGCGATGGACTGGGTGAGCCCGCGGATGCCGAACTTCACCATGTTGTAGGCGGGCTTCTCCTTGGTGGTGACGTGGCCGTGGACCGACGCCATGTTGCCGATGGCGCCGCCCCCGTGGGCCCGGAGGTGGGGGTAGGCCAGCTTCGACAGCACCAGCGGCGCGCGCTGCATGATCGAGTGCATCAGGTCGTACCGCTCCATCGGGAACTCGGCCAGCGGCGAGATGTGCTGGATGCCGGCGATGTTGGCGAGGAACCGGAGCTCGCCGACCTCGTCGGCGGCAGCGACGGCGGCCTCGCAGTCGTCGTCCTCGGTGAGGTCGCAGTCCTGGACCACCACGTCCCCCGACAGGTCGAGCGCCTCGGCGCGGTCCCGGACCGTCTCGAGCCCGTCGACGTCGACGTCGGCGCCGACGACGGTGAGCCCGTTGGCGGCCAGCGCCAGCGCGGTCGCCCGGCCGATGCCCGAAGCGGCGCCGGTCACTAGCGCAACGCTCTCGGGGCGGTATCTGTCGTCATCGACGAGCAGCACGTCGTCGCGGGTCACCTCGGAGGGTCCGTACGCGGCGAGGGCCTCCTCGACGCTCATGTCGGCCATACCTCCACAGTAGCACGACGGCGTCCATAATGGGGCGCGATAACATGTGAACGTGCGGGTGGCGCGAGCGGCGGGTGGCGCGAACGAAGCGAAGCGCCACCGGAGGAGCGAGCGGTGAACGGAGAGAACCGCGAGCCAAGAGCACCATCGAACGAGCGAGCGTGCGAGCCGTGAGCACGCGACCGGCGAGATGCGGACGGGGGAACAACGAGAGCGGCTCCGGGGTGTCTCCCCAGCCGACCCGCCCCACTACACTCGCCGCTCGACCGAGTCGACGGCCGCCGCCGGGCCCTCCACGGCCTCGAACCCGGCCAGGTCGACGCCGTGGGCGTCGATGCCGGCGACCGGACGCCCGTAGTCGAGCGCCAGCGCGACCTCCGAGAGCGTCCCCGTCGCGCCGTCGACGGCGACGGCTGCGTCGCCGTTGAGCGCCACCAGCGCGTTCCGGGCGTTGCCCAGTCCCGTCGCGACGACCGTGTCGACGTGGTCGTTGGCCGCCGCCGGGTCCTCGCCGGGCAGGATGCCGATGCTCCGGCCGCCGGCCGCGGCGCAGCCCTCGCAGACGGCGGCCATCACCCCACCCAGACCGCCACAGACGACCGCGTGGCCGGCCTCGCCGAGGAGCCGGCCCACCTCCCTGGCGGCCGCGTACTCCTCGTCGCCCTCCCTGACGGTGCTGCCGCCGATGACCGAGACGCGCATGGATTCCGCTTCGAGGTCGGCCGGGATAACCGGTGGGGCACCAGACGGATCGTAAGAGGTCCGGTGCCACAGGCCCCCTCGACCGCGACACGCGCGTGCCCCGATCGTACCGCCTGAAAGCCCCCGCCCGCTCGACGGCTGCGGCTCGCTGCGGTCCTCGGTC
>CAYWNQ010000112.1:0-7160 GCA_964459695.1 uncultured Halobacteriales archaeon
TCCTGGTCCACGACGCCGACGGCTACCGGCCGGCGGCGTGGCTCACCCGCGCCGACGCGGTCGCCGTCGAGCGAGACCCGCCGCGGATCGAGGCCATCGACGGCGACCGCCGGCTCCGCGTCGAGGTCCACGAGACCCACGGCCGGGCGTCGTACCCGACTTCGCCCGCCGGCCGGGAGGTGGGGACCTGCCGGTGTGGCGGGCCGCTGGTCCGGGACGGCGGCGTCACCTGCCTGTCCTGTGAGGACAGCTTTCCCGTCCCCCGCGACGGGACGGTGCTCGACGAGGACTGCGACTGCGGGCTGCCGCGGTTCCGCGTCGCGCGGGGGGAGGAGTTCGCGGTCTGTCTCGACCGCGAGTGCGAGTCGCTGGACGAGGCCGTCCGCGACCGGTTCGACCGGGCATGGGACTGTCCCACCTGCGGCGGCGACCTGCAGATACTCCGCCGCGGCGGCCTCATGGCCGGCTGCGAGCGCTATCCGGACTGCGACACCGGGTTCGTGATCCCTGGCGGCGTTATCGACGGCGAATGTGGCTGTGGCCTCCCGACGTTCGAGACCGACGCCGGGCGGCGGTGTCTCGACGCCGGCTGCGACGCCGACCACAGCGGCTAAGGCCGGCGCGGCGCCAGTGTCGGGCATGCACGGCCAGCGCGAGGACGACCTCGTCCGCGTGGGCGCGAACGCCCGCGAGCGGTTCCACGACTCCCGGGGCTACGGCCGGCCCGACGGGTCCGGCGGCGTCACCCTCGCGCCCGTCGA
This sequence comes from uncultured Halobacteriales archaeon, assembly GCA_964459695.1. GTDB lineage: Archaea > Halobacteriota > Halobacteria > Halobacteriales > Haloarculaceae > CAYWNQ01. Next base: position 762 of record CAYWNQ010000112.1, read on the forward strand.
GGCCGCCCACCTGCTGTACCGCGGCGACCTCGAGGCCGTCGACGGGCTGGACTTCCGGGCGTTCCTCGCCGACGCGACGCCGGTGACCCGGTACCTGGTGTACGCCGACCTCCGGAGCCGGGGGTTCTACGTCTCGCCGGGCCGCGAGGGGTGGGTCGACGACGACGGGAGCGCCGACCTCGTCGTCCATCCCCGGGGGGACGGGCCGTGGGACGGCACCGTCGCCCACCGGGTGCGGGTGGTCGGCGAGCGCGAGTCCGTGCCCGCGTCGGTGCTGGGTGACGTCGCGCTGGCCGTCGTCGACAAGGAGTCCGAGATCACCTACCTCGCGACCGACCGGCGGCGCGTCGACGGCGCGACGACTGCGACCCTGCCGACCGACGTCCCGGCGGTCCTCCTCGAGGACCGCGTGCTGGTCTGGGACCCGCCGGGCGCGCTGTACGCCGACGCCTTCTACGGCCAGCGCCTCGACCGGGAGGCCACGGCGCTGCAGTTGTCCCTCGTCGAGGCCGCCCATCTCGCCAGCGAGGGCACCCTCGCGGTCGACGGCGGCCGGGGTGCCGTCCTCGAGCGCGGGCGGGCAGTCGAGGGCGAGCGGTTCGATCGCCGGCTGGCCGCCTACGAGGAGCTGCGCGAGCGCGGCGTGGTCCCGAAGACCGGGTTCAAGTTCGGCGCGGACTTCCGCACCTACGCCGAGGTCACGTCCGTCGGGGACCTGGGCCACTCCGAGCTGCTCGTCCGGGTGCTGCCCGCCGGCCACGCGTTCGCGCCGCGGGACCTCGCGCTGGACGTCCGGCTGGCCCACGGCGTCCGGAAGACGATGGTGTTCGCGCTGGTCGACGGCGACGACGTGGCGTGGCTCGCCGTCGAGCGGCTCACGCCGTGAGCCGGACTACTTCGGCACGGACACCAGCGGGTGGTCGTCCCAGGCCCACCGCGTGTCGGGCCGGTCGACCACCGACCAGACGCGTTCGGGGGCGGTACCCAGGACCGCCTCGATCCGCTCGGCTGAGAGCACGCTGTCGCCCGCCAGGAGTGCCGCGAACCGCTCCTCGAAGGTGTCGGGGTCGAACGGCGAGTCCGCGAACCGCTCGTCGGGGCCACCGGCCATCTCGCGCCAGCGCTCGCGGGCGCCCTCGGTCTGGTAGTTGACCACGAGGTACCCGCCCGGGGCGACGGCGTCGTAGAGGTGCTCGAGCGCCCGCTCGACGTCCCTGACGTAGCACAGCGTGAAGTACGAGAACACCACCCCGAACCGGCGGTCGGGGGCGAAGTCGGGCAGGACGGCACGCTCGAAGGAGACGTCGTCGATGCCCCGCTCGTCGGCGCGCTCGCGGTTGGCCGCGAGGGCGGGGGCGGCGGCGTCGTAGCCGACCACCGTCGTCTCCGGGAACCGCTCGGCGACGTGGAACGCCGCCGCGCCCGCGCCGCAGCCGACGTCGGCCACGGCGTCCGGGACGCCGGTCTCGGCGAGGAAGGCGGCAAGCACCTCGTCGGCGTGCATCGCGACCGGGCTCGCCGCCGCCCGGTCATCGTCGTCGGCGCCGCGCCAGTAGTCGTCCCAGTCGATGGTGGCGTCGTACGGGTCGGGGTTGGTTGCGTCAGCCACGGCTGCTCACTCGAGGAACCGCCGGAGGTCGGCCACGGCGTCGCCGTGCGCCTCGCCCGCGTCGAGGTCGACCGGCATCGACGCGTGCCACCCGGCGGTCCACCCGTCGTCCGGGACGCCGGCGTCCGGTTCGCCCACCGGCGAAGCGGCGAACACCACCTGGTGGGTGACGGCGTGGGGCTCGGGGTCGTCGGCCAGGACGTGCTCGACGCGCCGGACCGCCTCGACGGCCTCGAGCGCGACCTCGGTCCCGGCAACGCGGGCGGCTGTCTCGCGGGCCACGGCGGCCCACTCGTCGTCCCCGTCGACGACGCAGTTGGGGAGGACGGCGTGGTCGCCCTCGTCGTCGACCGTCGCGAGGAGCGCCCCCGCGTCGTCGGTCACGCCGACGACGACGCGACCGACGGCGTCGGCGGCGCAGTGGTCGGCGTCCTCGTGGGTGTAGGTGCGCTCCCGGTAGGAGACGTCCTCGCGGTCGCGGAGGGTCGCGGGGTCGATGGCGGGCGGTACCTCGGTCGTGGCGGTCTCGTTTCCTGACATGTTCCGGAGATGTCGCTGGTCGTGGGGCGGTGCGGCCGGCACGGATCGGACGAGAGGCGGTTCTACCCTCCCGGATTCCGGCGTACCAGGTGCTCTCGGATAAGAGTTATCATCTTCAGAGAACTTCCTCTTCACTTACTACTTCGGACGCCCGGGACAAAAAGCTTCCGCCGGCGTGGGGCGCTATTCGGTTTCGGTCGGTTCCTCGGTACCGCCAGGACGTCCGCGCCCGCGTCGCGGCTGCGCCGTCCTCAGAAATCGTAGATCTCTGATGGGCTGCAAAAATCGCCGGTGGCGATTTTTGAGCGACTGAACGCAGAGGTCGGGCCGCAGGCCCGACCTCACGCTCGACTCGTGGTCCGCTGGACCACGACCGCCACTCAGGGTTGCCGTGCCCGACGACCCCGACAAGCGAACGCTTTTTGCGGCCCGCGGGCCGACGGTCTGCCAGTCGATGACCGACGAACCAGCCGGCGACCGGCCAGCGCGACCGGACGGCGGGAGCGAGGAGGGCAGCTCCTCGGACCGTTCGCGCGGCCACGGGCCGCGCGGAGACACCGACGCCGAGGGCGCCGACGAGGTGGTGCTTGACCCCTGGGGCTCGGCGACCGTCTCGGACTACCGGCAGCTGTTCGAGCAGTTCGGCATCGAGGCGTTCGACGACGTGCTCGAGGACGTGCCGAACCCCCACTACCTGATGCGCAGGGGCGTCATCTTCGGCCACCGGGAGTACGACCGGGTGGCGAGGGCGATGCGGGCGGGCGAGCCGTTCGCGGCGCTGTCGGGGTTCATGCCCACCGGCGAGCCCCACGTGGGCCACAAGCTAGTGTTCGACGAGCTGATCTACCACCAGCAGCAGGGCGGCGAGGCCTACGGCCTCATCGCCGACATGGAGGCCCACGTCGCCCGGGACCTCCCGTGGGAGGAGATCGACGAGCACACCCGGTCGTACCTGCTGTCGCTGCTCGCGCTCGGGTTCGACCCCGAGGAGGGCGAGGTCTACCGCCAGTCCACCAACCGGGAGGTCCAGGACCTCGCCTTCGAGCTCGGGGCGAAGACCAACGTCTCGGAGCTGGGCGCCATCTACGACTTCGACGGCGAGACCGACGTCTCGCACATGCAGAGCGTCGTGACCCAGATGGCCGACATCCTCTACCCCCAGCTCGACGACCCCAAGCCGACGGTCATCCCGGTCGGCCCCGACCAGGACCCCCACGTTCGACTGGCACGGGACCTGGCCACACGGATGCGTCTGTTCAAGGTGACCGAGGCCTACGCGAGCTTCGAGGCCGACGCCGCCGAGCGCGAGCACATCGCCGCGGCCTACGGGGCGCTGGGCGGGGCCGACGCCGACGTGCGGTGTGGGGCGGCGGCGGAGTGGCTCCGCGAGGAGGGCGAGGCCGACGTACCGGGTCACGACGGCGCCGTCGAGAAGCTGGCGGCGGCTGGCAAGGAGCCGCTCCGGCCCCGGGTCCGGTTCGTCGGCCAGAACGCCACCGACGAGGCGTTCGAGGCGCTGATCGACGCCGTCGACGGCGAGACGCGCGTCTACGAGGGCCACGTCGACGCCTTCGAGCTCGACCGCGAGGCGGCCGCCGAGCTCGCACGGGAGGTCGAGGTGGCCCACGGCGGCTACGGCTTCCTCCCGCCCTCCTCGATCTACCACCGGTTCATGACCGGCCTCACCGGCGGGAAGATGTCCTCCTCGGTGCCGGCGAGCCACATCTCGCTGCTGGACGACCCCGAGGAGGGCTACGAGAAGGTGAAGGCGGCCACCACCGGCGGCCGCGAGACCGCCGAGCTCCAGCGCGAACTCGGCGGCGAGGCCGACGACTGTCCGGTCTACGAGCTGTACGCCTACCTGCTGGCCGGCGACGACGACGAGTTCGCGACCGAAGTCTACGAGGAGTGCGTTGGGGGCGAGCGGCTGTGCGGGGACTGCAAGGAGCAGGCCGCCCGGCTGATGGAGGAGTTCCTGGCCGAGCACCAGGAGAAGCGCGCGGAAGCCGAGGAACTGCTCGCGGAGCTCGACGTCGATCTGGAGAGCCCGCGCAGAGGCTGACGCCGCCCGGTCGCTGGCGGTATTTGCCGTAACTCGCAGTTATAGAAGTATCCAGATATATGCACAGTACACATGACAGACCGTCCCCCAGCGTCCGCCGGGCCCCGGGCGGGGTTCGGCACGCGCTGCGTCCACGCCGGCCAGGCCCCCGACCCCGAGTCCGGCGCGGTGGCGCCCGCCATCCACCAGACCACCTCCTACGAGTTCCCCGACGCCGAGACCGCCGCCGCCCGGTACGCGCTCGAGGACGAGGGCCACGTCTACTCGCGGATCTCCAACCCCACGGTCCGGACCCTCGAGCGCCGGCTGGCCGACCTGGAGGGCGGCGCCGACGCGGTGGCCACGGCCTCCGGAATGGCCGCCCTGGACGCCGCCACGTTCGTCCTGGCGTCGGCGGGCGACAACGTGGTCTCGGCGTCGTCCATCTACGGCGGCACCCACGCCTACCTGTCGAACAACTGCCCGCGCCGGGGCGTCGAGCCACGGTTCGTCGACACGCTCGACCCGGCGGCCTACGCCGACGCCGTCGACGACGACACCGCCTACGTCCACGTCGAGACGGTCGGCAACCCGTCGCTGGTGACGCCGGACCTCGAGGCGGTGGCCGCCGTCGCCCACGAGCGGGGCGTCCCGCTGCTCGTCGACAACACCTTCGCCACGCCGGCGCTGTGTCGACCGCTCGAGCACGGCGCCGACCTGGTGTGGGAGTCGACGACGAAGTGGCTCCACGGCGCCGGCACGACGCTGGGCGGCGTGCTGGTCGCCGGCGGCTCGTTCCCCTGGCGCGACCACGCCGAGGACTACCCGGAGCTGGCCGGCGAGAGCCCGGCGTTCGAGGGCGTCGACTTCGCCGACCGCTACGGCGACCGGGCGTTCGTCGAGGTGGCGCGCCAGCGGGCGGTCCGGTCGCTGGGCGGCGGCCAGAAGCCCTTCGACGCCTGGGCGACGCTGCAGGGCCTCGAGACGCTGCACCTCCGGATGGAGCGCCACTGCGACAACGCCGCCAGGGTCGCGGCGTTCCTGGACGACCACCCCGACGTGGCGTGGGTCTCCTATCCCGGGCTCGCCCACCACGAGACCCACGAGACGGCGACACGGTACCTCGAGGGCGGCTACGGCGGTATGGTCGCCTTCGGTCTCGAGGGCGGCTACGAGGCGGGCAAGCGGGTCTGCGAGGACGTCGAACTGGCGACGTTCCTGGCCAACGTCGGCGACGCGAAGACGCTGGTCATCCACCCCGCCTCGACCACCCACGCCCAGCTGAGCGAGGCCGAGCAGCGCGCCTCGGGGGTCACGCCGGACCTGGTGCGACTGTCGGTCGGCATCGAGGACGGAGACGACGTCGTCGCCGACCTGGAGGCCGCCATCCCATGAGCCACGAGCGCGACACGGCGTCGGTCGGCGCCTTCGAGTTCGCCTGCGGGGAGTCCATCCCGGACCTCGAGCTGGCCTACGAGACCTACGGCGCGTTCGACGGCGACAACGCGGTGCTGGTCTGCCACGCGCTGACCGGCTCCCAGCACGTCGCCAGCGCCCCCCGGGCCGACCGCGGGGAGACCCGCGACACCGCCGGCCAGGCCCGCGCCTGGTGGGACGACATGGTCGGGCCCGGCAAGGCCATCGACACCAACGAGTACTACGTCGTCTGCGCCAACGTCCCCGGCTCGTGCTACGGCTCCTCGGGGCCGCCGGCCACCGACCCCGAGACGGGCGAGCCCTACGGCACGGAGTTCCCGGCGGTCACCGTCGGCGACTGGACCCGCGCCCAGCGCCGGCTGCTGGACCACCTCGGCGTCCCGCACCTCCGGGCCGCCATCGGCGGCAGCGTCGGCGGGATGAACGCCCTGGACTGGGCGCGGCGCCACCCCGACCACGTCGACCGGGTGGTCCCCATCGCCGCCGCGCCGCGGCTGGACCCCCAGTGCCTCGCGCTGGACGCCATCGCCCGCCGCGCCATCACCACCGACCCGGACTGGGCCGGCGGGGACTACTACGGGACCGACGCCACCCCCGACCGCGGCCTGGCGCTGGCCCGCCAGGTTGGCCACGTGATGTACCTCTCGAAGTCATCGATGGCCGACAAGTTCGGCCGGCGGTCGGCCACCCGCGAGGGCCGTTCGCGCGAGGACGGCGAGGCCTTCGACTTCGACCCCGCCGCCGGCTTCTTCCCGTACCGGGAGGTCGAGTC
>CAYWNQ010000113.1:0-7141 GCA_964459695.1 uncultured Halobacteriales archaeon
CACCGCGCCGCCAAGCTCGCCGGCCACATGGACATCGACGAGGCCGAGGACATGGAGTCCGCGCGCGACAACATCGCCCGGGAGCTCGACGTCGCGACGGGGCGGCTGACCGAGCTGATGGGCCCGCTGGAGGACATCTACGCCATCGCCGACCACTCCCGGACGCTGGCGTACATGCTCGGCGACGGCATCGTGCCCAGCAACGTCGGCACCGGCTACCTGGCGCGGATGGTGCTGCGGCGCACCAAGCGGCTGTGTGACACCGTCGGCGTCGACGCGCCGCTGGACGAGCTGGTGGACATGCAGGCCGAGCGGCTGGGCTACGAGAACCGCGACACCGTCCGGGACATCGTGCGCTCGGAGGTCGAGAAGTACCGCGAGACCCTCGAGCGGGGCACCCGCCAGGTCCGGCGGCTGGCCGACGAGTACGCCGGCCGGGACGAGCCCATCCCGCTGGAGGAGGTGGTCGAGCTGTACGACAGCCACGGCATCCAGCCCGACATGGTCGAAGAGATCGCCGCCGAGAAGAGCGTCGACGTCGAGGTCCCCGACGACTTCTACTCGCTGGTGGCGGCCCGCCACGGCGGCGGCCAGGCCTTCGAGGACGACGACGGCGGGCCCGACCTGGGCGACCGCATCGACGACCTGCCGGCGACGGACAAGCTGTTCTACGAGGACCAGCAGGCCGTCGAGTTCGAGGCGGTCGTGCTGGACGTCCTCGACCGCGACGGGGACGGCTACGACGTGGTGCTCGACCAGACGATGTTCTACCCGGAGGGCGGCGGCCAGCCCGCCGACACCGGCAGCCTCGCCACCGACGAGGGCACGGCGGAGGTCCGCGACGTCCAGGAGGTCGACGGCGTCGTCCTCCACCGGACCGACGCCGACCCCGGCAAGGGCGAGTTCGTCCGGGGCCAGATCGACGCGGCCCGGCGCCGGCGGTTGATGGCCCACCACACGGCGACCCACGTCGTCGTCCACGCCGCCCGCGAGGTGCTGGGCGAGCACGTCCGCCAGGCCGGCGCCCAGAAGGGCACCGACTCCAGCCGCATCGACCTCACCCACTACGAGCGCATCTCCCGGGAGTCGGTCCGGCGCATCGAGCGGGTCGCCAACCGCGTCGTCCGGGACAACGTCCCCGTGCGCCAGGAGTGGCCCGAGCGCCACGAGGCCGAGGCCGAGCACGGCTTCGACCTCTACCAGGGCGGCATCCCGGCGGGCGAGCAGATCCGGCTCGTCCACGTCGCCGAGGACGTCCAGGCCTGCGGCGGGACGCACGTCGCCCGGACCGGCGACATCGGCGCCATCAAGCTGCTCTCGACCGAGCGCGTCCAGGACGGCGTCGAGCGGCTGACGTTCGCCGCCGGCGACGCCGCCATCGACGCCACCCAGCGCACCGAGGACGCGCTGTCCGCCGCCGCCGAGACGTTCGACGTCGCCCCCCAGGAGGTCCCCGCGACCGCCGAGCGGTTCTTCGCGGAGTGGAAGGAGCGCGGCAAGCGCATCGAGGAGCTCCAGGAGGAACTCGCCGCCGCACGGGCCGGCGGGGGCGACGAGGGCGAGACGGTCGAGGTGGGCGACGCCACCGCGGTCGTCCGGCGCCTCGACGCCGACATGGACGAGCTCCGGGCGACCGCCAACGCGCTGGTCGAGGAGGGGTCCATCGCGGTGCTGGGCTCGGGGCTCGACGGCGCCACCTTCGTCGTCGCCGTCCCCGACGGCGTCGCCGTCGACGCCGGCGAGGTGGTCTCGCGGCTGGCCCGCGAGGTCGGCGGCGACGGCGGCGGACCACCGGACTTCGCCCAGGGCGGCGGCCCGGACGCCGCGGCGCTGGACGACGCCCTGGCGGCGGCGCCCGACGTGCTGAAGCGGGTCAGCGACGCCTGACCGTGCCGGTCGCCACCCGGGACGGCGTCGCGCTCCACTACGCGACCACCGGCGAGCCCCGCGACCGCCCGACGGTCGCGTTCGTCTCCGACGTCGGCTACGGCGCCTGGCTCTGGGGCTGGCACGTCGACGCCATGGCCGGCGGGTGGCCGACGCTGGTGACCGACCTCCGGGGCACCGGCCGGTCGGCGGCCCCGCCGGGCCCGTACGCCGTCGACGACCTGGCCGCCGACCTCGAGGCCGTCCTCGCCGACGCCGGCGTCGACGCCGCACACCTGGTGGGCCAGGGCCTGGGCGGCGCCGTCGCGCTGCGGTACGCACGCCGGTACGGTCGGGCCCGGTCGCTGGCGCTCTGCGGGACGCCGACCGACGGCGACGACGTCGACGGCGACGCGCTGGACGGCCTTGCCCCGCCGGACCGGGATGGACTCGCCGGGGCGTTCTCCGAGGCGTTCCTCGCCGACGGCCCCGTCGAGCAGGTGCTCGCGTGGCGGCGTCGCGAGGACGCCACCGGCGACGCCCGCGCCGCCCAGGCAACCGCCCTCCGGTCGTTCGAGGCCGGACCGCTCCACGAGGTCGGTCTGCCGGCGCTGGTGTTCCACGGCGTCGACGACCCCGTCGTGGCGCCGGCGGCGGGCGAGGCCCTGGCCGCCGACCTCCCGCGCGGGCGCTTCGAGCCGGTCGCCGGCCGGCACCTGGCCGCCGTCGAGCACGCCCGCGCGACGGCCGACGAGCTGGCGGCGTTCCTCGACGCAGCCGACGACTGACCGGCCGCCACGGGCCGACGGCGTGGTCCCGCCCGGTCCCCGTCGGCAGTCGCGGCGAGGCCCGACGCGGGCGTAACGGGTTTCAACGCCCGTCGTCAACCACACGACGATGAGTCGGCTCCGGATGGCGCTGGTGAACGCCTCCCAGCAGGCGGACAACACCCGCCGCAACTTCCGGCGGGAGCTCGACGCCGACCTCGCGGAGTTTCACGTCGTCGACGGCCAGTACCCCCAGGGGTTCGACTACGACGCGACGGTCGTCACCGGCTCGCGGGCGTCGGTGTACTGGGACGACGGGTGGATCGAGCCCACCGCCGCGTGGGTCGAGGAGGCGGTCGACCGCGGGATGCCGGCGCTGGGCGTCTGCTTCGGCCACCAGCTGCTGGCCCACGTGCTGGGCGGCGAGGTGGCCGACATGGGCGAGTACGAGCTGGGCTACCGGACCGTCGAGCACGACGGCGGGCGGCTGTTCGAGGGCGTCGACGAGGCGTTCACGGTGTTCACGTCCCACTCGGACGCCGTGGTGGCAGCGCCGCCGGACGCCGAGGTCACCGCCACCAACGACTTCGGCATCCACGGGTTCCGGACGGGCCACGTGTTCGGGATCCAGTCCCATCCCGAGTACGACGTCGAGACCGCCGAGGCCGTGACGCGGGGCAAGGACCTGCCCGACGAGCGCATCCGGTCGGTGCTCGACGGCATCACCGAGGAGAACTACGCGGCGGCCTGCGAGGCCAAGCAGGTGTTCGACAACTTCTGCGAGTACGTCCGCGAGGTGAGGGCCGAGCGCGAAGCCGGAGCGAACACGGTGAGCGAGGCCTCGGACTGAGCGAGCGGCGAGCGGAGCGAGCCGCGAGCCAGCGCCGGTGGGTACGCCGCCAGTGGTGACTCGCGCCCGGCCATCCGCCGCGTCGCCACGTGCGTCCCGACCAGCACCCCACCGCGCCGACGACGGCACGGTGGCGACGAGACCGGGGGCGAGGAGGTGGTAGACGACCAGCCCGGCGAGGCCGCCGAGCGCGCGACCGCGTAGCACACAAGACGTTTAGGGGGCGCCTTCGAGCGCCCGCCCATGCGCCGCGCCATCCCGCTGCTCGCCGTCCTCGTCGTCCTCGCCACGGTCCCCGGCGTCGTCGCGGCCGACACCCGCGTCGGCGGCCAGGTCGTCGTCTCCTCGGGCGACCGCGTCTCCGGCGACGTGACCGCCACCGGTGGGACCGTCGTCGTGGAGTCGGGGGCGACCGTCGACGGGGACCTCACGGCCTACGCCGGCCGGGTCACCGTCGAGGAGAACGCCACCGTCACCGGCCAGCTCCGGGCCTATGGCGGGACCGTCGTGGTCCGGGGCACCGTCGGCGACAACGCCGTCGCCTACGGCGGTCGTATCACGGTGGCCGAGACCGGCGTCGTCCGGGGCTCGCTGGGCGCCGTCGCCGGGCGGGCGACCGTCGCCGGCACGGTCCGGGGCGACGTCACCGGCGGCGTCCAGGTGACCCTCGCTCCGACGGCCAGGGTCACGGGGAGCGTCATCTACCAGGGGAGCCTGGACGACCGGGGGGCGACCGTCGAGGAGGAGATCCGGAAGGCCGCCGAGCTGTCGCTGCTGCCGACCATCCCCCAGCCGCTGCTTGTGCTGTACCTGCTGCTGGCCGACGCCCTGCTGGGCGCGGTGCTACTGGTCGCCGTCCCCCGGTTCACCTGGAGCGGCACCAACACCGCCACCGCCGAGCCCGGTCGGACCGCAGTGGCGGGACTGCTCGCCGCCGTCGTGGTGGCGCTGCTCGCCGTCGTCGCCGCCCTCACCGTCGTCGGCATCCCGCTGGCACTCGCGCTGCTCGCGCTGGTCGGCGTCGGACTCTGGGTCGGCAGCGTGCTGGGTCGGCTGGCCCTCGGGTCGGCGCTGATCGGGCTGGCCGACCCCGACGACGACCACCCGTGGGCCGCGCTGGCGCTGGGGCTGGTCGTGGTCGCCGCGCTGTCGCTGGTGCCGTACCTCGGCCCGGTCGTGCGGCTGGCCGTCGCCCTGCTGGGGCTGGGCGTCGTCGTGCTCGGCCTGCGGGCGGCCTACGAGGCCGTCCGGGAGCGCCCGGGCGGGCTCGCGGCGCTGTGAGTCCCCGCCGCGGCGCGGTGCAGGCCGCGCCAGCCTGAAGGGTCCCCGGCGCCGAGACGCCGCCATGGAGGTCACCTGCGAGGTGCTGGGCGGCGAGACGCGGACCGTCGACCTCGCCGGGTCGGCGACCTACGCCGACCTGCTGGCGGCGCTGGACCTCTCGCCCCAGGAGGCCACCGCCGTGGTCGACGGCTCGCCGGTGCCCGCCGACGCCAAGGTGGCCGCCGAGGAGGTCCAGGTGCTCCGGCTGGTGAAGGGCGGGCGGGCGACGCTCCAGGTCCGTCCCGCCGATCCCGACGAAGAAGCAGCCGCCCGCGCCGTGGTCGACCGCGCCATGCTCTCGGTCACCGGCGACCCGACCTGGCTGGTCGCCGTCGACGCCGGCACCGTCGTCGGGTCCCTGGCGCTCTCCGGCCAGGCGGTCGCCGCGGTCGCCGTCCGCCGGGACCGCCGCGGCGAGGGCGTCGGCCGGGCGCTCGTGGCCGCGGCGGCGGACCGCCGCGGCCGGCTGACGGCGACCTTCCGGCCGGCGGTGCGGGGGTTCTACGAGGCGACCGGGTTCGCGGTGGAGTCCGCCGCCGACGGGCGGCTCCGGGGCGTCAGATGAGGTCGGCGACCAGCGCCTCGCCTGCCGCCAGCAGCTCCTCGAGCCGGTCGTGGTCGCCGGCCTCGGCGTAGACCCGCAGCTTGGGCTCGGTACCGGAGGGCCGAACCAGCAGCCACGATCCGTCGGCGCACAGCAGCTTGAACCCGTCGACGGTGACCACGTCCTCGACGGCCGTGCCGGCGACGGCGTCGGGGATGGCACCCTCGAGGGCGTCGAGCACCGCGGCCTTCCGGGCGTCGGGGCAGTCGACGCTGACGCGGTCCTGGACGACGTCGCCGTGGGCCGCCAGCACGTCGTCGACGCGGTCGTCCAGCGGCCGGTCGGCGTGGGCGACGGCAGTCAGGCCAGCGAACAGCACGCCGTCCTTGTTCGGGAGGTGTGCCCGCAGACCGAAGCCGCCGGACTCCTCGCCGCCGAGCAGGGCGTCGTGGTCGGCCATCGCCCGCGCGACCCACTTGAACCCCACCGGCGTCTCGTGGACGGCCCGGCCGTGGGCCTCGGCGACCCGGTCGACCAGGAACGTCGTCGACACCGTCCTGACGGCGTCGCCGTCGGCGGTCTCGAGCAGCCGGTCGTACATCGCGGCGAAGTAGCGGTTCGGGTCGACGTAGCCCCGCCGGGGCGTGACGACGCCGATGCGGTCGGCGTCGCCGTCGGTGGCGACGCCCAAGTCGGCGTCGCCCGACCGCACCGTCTCGACCAGTTCGCCCAGGCGCTCGGCCTCCGGCTCCGGCGGCGTCCCGCCGAACGCGGGGTCCCGGTCGCACCGCAGCCGGACCACCTCTGCGCCGGCGGCCTCCAGCAGCGCGTCGGCGACGCCCCGACCCGAGCCGTGCATGGCGTCGTAGGCCACCGTGAGGCCGTCGGCGGTGCCGGACAGCACCGAGCGCGCGTGCTCGAGGTACCGCGCCCGGAGGTCCGGCGACCGGACCCGCCCCCACCGCTCGCGCGGGAGGGGGTCGGGCTCGGCCAGCCGGGCCTCAACGTCGTCGGTCGTCTCGGGCAGCGCCGGCGCGCCGCCGGCGGGGACGAACTTGATGCCGTTGTATGTCGGCGGGTTGTGGCTGGCGGTGATGACGACGCCGCCGGCCAGGTCGCGGTCGGCGACGGTCCAGGCCACCACCGGCGTGGGGACGTCCCGGTCGGGGACCAGGGCGTCGAAGCCGCCGGCACACACCACCCGGGCCACCTCCTCGGCGAACCCCCGGGAAGTCTCGCGGGCGTCGTAGCCCACGGCCACGGTCGCGCCGTCGCCGTACCCCTCGGCCCGGAGGTGGTCGACGACCGCCTGGGCGACGATGCGCACCCGCCGGGACGTGAACGTGTCCAGTTCGGCGCGCCAGCCGTCGGTGCCGAAGGCGATGGCGTCCATGCCGGCGGCTGGAGCGGGGGCGAGAAAAAGGCGCGGATGGCGGAGCGGGGGCGAATTCCACCCCACCCGATACGCCTCGAGGCGCTGGACCGCATGTTTAAACTGGACCGCCGCCACCGCCCGGAAAGCCCCGAGGCGCTGGACGAAGGACGGCGACGTAAGCACTGCAGCGAATGGAGTGAGCGAAGCGCGCAACGAGCACGCGGCCCGACCGGAGGGAGGGCCGCGACTTGCGCGAGCGGGGAGCGGCGGGCGACGCGACCGCAGGGAGCGTCGCCGAATGAGCGAACGGTGAGCGGAGCGAACCGTGAGCATGCGACCCGTGAGCGCCGCCCGAGTCCAGCGCCTCGCCCCTTTCAGTCCCGAGAGACGCTACGCGTCTCTCGATGTTCGCGAAC
>CAYWNQ010000114.1:0-7123 GCA_964459695.1 uncultured Halobacteriales archaeon
GGTAGTCGTGGAGCTCCGTGACCGTGCCCACGGTCGAGCGGGGGTTGTTGGCCGCCGCCTTCTGGTCGATGGAGATGGCCGGCGACAGTCCCTCGACGGTCTCGACCTGGGGCTTGTCCATCTGGCCCAGGAAGTTGCGCGCGTAGGCCGACAGCGACTCGATGTAGCGGCGCTGGCCCTCGGCGTAGACCGTCTCGAAGGCCAGCGAGGACTTCCCGGAGCCCGACAGGCCGGTGACGACGGTGAGCTCCTCGCGGGGGATGGCGACGTCGACGTCGTCGAGGTTGTGTTCCTCGGCCCCCCGGACCTCGATCTGCTCCTTCATCGTTGTCGGCCACGGTCGGCGGCCGTGAAACCCTGTCGGTTCCGGGAAGAAGGGGTCCCCGCGAATCGCTGCCTCCCTCCCTCTGGAGTGGCTTTCCCCGCTCCCGCCACCCGCTACTCCCGGTTGACCCAATCGTACCGCCGGAACGCCCCCGCCCGCTCGACACGAGCACGGGTCGGCGCTCGCGAATTCCGCTCGCGGACACCACCTGTGGTCCAGATCACCCGTCGGAATCACGGTACGTTTATCCGCCCGCGCCGGAAGGAAGGGCCATGGCAGACGACGACAGGTTCGACATCGAGGGTATCGACCTCTCCGACGACCGGTACGTCGTCGAGCAGAGCCTCATCCGGAACAAGTACAAGGCGATGGACGCCGACGGCGACGTGGTGCTCCGGGGCAAGCAGAAGATGTTCAAGCTCAAGGAGCAGTTCCCGTTCACCGACGGCGACGGCAACGAGGCCTTCGAGGTGAACGCCGGCGGCATGATCGACGTGGCGGGCAACTACGTCCTCTCGGACGCCCAGTCCGGCGAGGACCTGGTCATCCTGGACAACGACTACTCCATCTTCCAGGACACCTGGCGGATCCGCGACGCGCGCGACGAGTCCAAGCTCGCCGAGATCAACTCCCGGGGCGCGATGGTGACGATGGCGCGCAACTTCATCCCGTTCGGCGCTCTCATCCCCCACAAGTACGAGATCTCCGACCTCGATGGCGACCACGTGGGCAACATCGACGGCCAGTTCTCGCTGAAGGACCGCTACGAGATCACCATCGACGACGCCAGCGACGTCCCGAAGGAGCCGGTCATCGCGGCCGCGATGGTCATCGACGCCATCCAGGGCAACTGAGCGACCGGGAGGTACCACCCCGCCGGAGCCGACTCGTTTTTGGGCAGTCGTTCCCAACGCGACCCATGCGCCGCCGGGACGTCGTCCGGTCGCTAGGTGTCGCCGCGAGCATCGGAGCGGTGCCAGGGGTCGCCGGCGGCCAGGCCGGCCGGGCCTTCGAGCCCCTCGGCACCCTCGAACTCCCCGGCGCCAAGGAGGCCGTCGTCTCCGCCGACGGGCGGACGGCCTACGTGGCCGTCACGGACGGGTTCGCGACCGTGGACCTCTCGGAGCCGACCGACCCGACGGTGTTCGCCGAGCGTCGGGAGCTGCTGGCCGACCGCCCCGACGGACCGCTACAGGACGTCTACGACTGCAAGGTCGACGGGGACACGTTGGCCCTCGCCGGTCCCGCCAACCCCCGCGATGACGCCCTGGAGGCGGCGGTCGTCTACGACGTGAGCGACCCCGCGGCGCCCAGCCGGCGGACGGTGGTCGAGACGGGCTGGTTCAACCACAACCTCGACGTCGACGACGGCGTGCTGTACCTCTGTGGAAACGGCGAGGACGGCCACCCGCTGGTGACCGTCGACGCCGAGACCGGCGAGCGGCTGGGGTCGTGGTCCATCCTGACCGCCGACGAGGGGTGGCGGGGCCTCCCGTTCGGGCTGTGGCCGCTGCACGACGTCTCCGTCCAGGACGGCGTGGCGTGCCTGGCCTACTGGGACGCCGGCACCTGGCTGGTCGACGTCAGCGACCCCGCAGACCCGACCGCCATCGCCCGGATTCGCGGCCGGGACGCGTCGACCTTCGCCGCGATGCCCCGCGACGAGGCCAGTCGCGAGCCGACCCGGCCGCCCGGCAACGACCACTTCGTGACCGTCGACGACTCGGGGGACCTGCTCGGCATCAGCGTCGAGTCCTGGGCCGTCGAGGTCGAGACCGACGACGGTTCGACGGAGCTGCGGGGCGGCCCCGGCGCCGTCCACCTGTTCGACGTCAGCGACCCGACCGCGCCCGAGCCGCTGTCGACCGTCGAGCCCCCGCCGACGCCGGACCCCACGTTCGGCGGCACCTGGACCACCTCGCACAACTTCGAGCTGGCCGACGACCGGCTGTACTCCTCGTGGTACGCCGGCGGCATCCGGCTGTTCGACGTGTCCGACCCGACCGAGCCGGCGCTGCTGGGCCGGTGGCGCGACTCGTCGACGACGAGCATCTGGACCGCCCGGCAGGGCGTGCTCGACGAGTTCCTGGTCGCGTCGAGCTACGAGGACCACTCGCGGGCGGAGCCGACGGAGGGCGCGCAACTGCTGACCTTCCCCGACGCCGGCGAGCCGTTCCCGTCGGCGTCCGCGCCGACGCCCTCG
The DNA here is from genome assembly GCA_964459695.1 of uncultured Halobacteriales archaeon. Classification (GTDB taxonomy): domain Archaea; phylum Halobacteriota; class Halobacteria; order Halobacteriales; family Haloarculaceae; genus CAYWNQ01. The sequence goes on from CAYWNQ010000114.1 coordinate 2,529, forward strand.
CGGTCGCCGACGCCGACCCGGCGCGGGACGGTCGACCCCACGGCGACTGCCCGACCCTCGCCCACGCCGACCGACACGCCCACCGCCGGCGACGGCCCCGGGCTCGGGGTCGTCGCGGCGCTCGGTGGCCTCGGCCTCGCCGCCTGGCGCGCGGCGTCGCGTGGCGACGGCGACTGACTACAGCGCCTCGACCACGGTCGCCGCGACCGCCCGGGCCTTCTCGGCGAGCGCCGCGGAGACGTGGCCGGCGGCGACCGCAGCGTCGAGTTCGTCGTCGTCGACGCGCTCGACGGTGCCGTCGGCGTGCTTCACCACGTCGACGTGGAGGTCGACGTACCGGACGGCGTCGGGGAACACCTCCACCGGCGTGCAGACGTTGACGTAGGTCCCCCGGCGTTCGCCGTCGGCGCCCCGATAGACCGTGGGGTACCACCACCGGCCCTCGCGCACCTTCGTCACGGCCACGTCGCCCGCCTGGCGCTCGACTCCGAGGCCGTCGTAGCTGCCGCCGGCGGTCAGCTCGCGCCGCACGGTGAGGCCGCCGTCGGGCTCGCGGTCGACGACCTCCCCGCGACCCAGCACGAGACACCGGCCGTCGGGCTTGCCGTGGGCGATGGCGACCCGGTCGCCCTCCCGGGGCCCGAAGGTCCGCGTGACGGCGTCGAATGGGAAGTCGCCGTCGCCGGTCTCGCAGACGGCCTCGACCAGGTCGACGGCCCGCGAGGCGTCGCCGGTGGCGGCCTTCACCCGGTGGTGGCCCGCCATCGTGGCCGTCACGGCCCGACGGTGGTCGTCCAGCGCGAACCGCGCCGCCCGCCCGAACCAGACCCACCGGCCCGCGACCGGCCTGGCGAGCGGGCCGTCCTCGTCGGGGGCGTCGGCGAGCGCGGTCATCAGGGCCTCGGCCCGACCGGTCGCAGTCTCCAGCGCCGCCGCGAGCGCGTCCAGGTCGGCGTCCTCGGCGGCACTCGACCAGCGGGCCGTCCAGCCGTCGGGCGGTTCGACCGGGAGGAGGTCGCCCAGGTGCCGGCCGCCGGCGTCGGCGTCGCCCCGCACGAGCGTCACCAGCGGGGTCTCGACGCGGAGGTCGGTGGCGACGCCGGGGCGGTCGTCGTCCCACGGCGGTCGCGGCTCGCGGACCTGGACCCGGAGCCGGTCGCCCTCCCCGACGTAGTCCGCGGCGGCGTCGTAGGGGAGGAACAGCTCCGTGCCGTCGGCGGACAGGAGCGCGCCTGACCCCAGCGAGTCGGTCACGGTCCCCCGGAACACCGCGCCGCAGGGGGCGTCGGCGGGCCAGTCGAGGACGTCGCGGGCGACCCGGAGGTCGTCGGCGACCGACGCGACCGCGTCGCCGGCGCCCCGGACGCCCACGCCCTGGCGGTCCCGCGTGGTGGCGACCACGACGTCGGCGGGGGCGTCCGGGAACGACGCGTCGAAGCGCTCGCGGATCGGCCGGGAGGCCTGCACGACCCGGTAGTCGCCGGCCGTCAGGAGCTCGGTCAGCGCCGTCGCGTAGACGCCGCGGACGCGGACGGCCGCGCCGCCGTCGCTCATAGCGCGTCGCGGTCGGTCGCAAAGCGCACCCGGTCGTGGACGGTCGGGCCGAGGGTCAGCTCGACGACGTCTTCCGAGAGCCGCCGACCGTCGGCGACGTAGGCCCCCCACGTGTCGAACCGGAGCCAGCCACGGAGCTCGTCGGCGTGGGTGTAGGTGTCGAGGTGCTCGACGCGGTGCTCGGGGAACGCGTCCGCGCCGTGGGCGCGGTCCATGTCGGAGTAGACGACGTCGGCGGCCTCGAAGAACGCCTCCAGGTCGGCGGCGGTCTCCTCGACGGCCGCGGCGACGTGGTCGGCGGCGGCCGACAGCTCCTCGTCGGTCAGCCCGACGGCCCGCAGGGCCGCCTGTGTCCGCTGGTCGAAGTGCATGACCCGGTTGTCGGTCGGCGGGGGTGAAAACGTCGTCGTCGCCGCGTGACGCAAGCGTTAGGGGGGCGGGGTTCCCATCGCCACGCCATGGGACGGCGCGATCCGGTGGAGTCGCGGTCCGAGGGGACCCGGGACCTCTACGACGTCGCCACCTGGGAGCCCCGCACGGCACTCGACCGGCTGGCCGAGCGGGTCCACGCCGGCGTCATCTCGGCGGCCCGGTTCGTCGTCCTGCTGCTGGCCGTGCTCATCCTGGTGGCGGAGATCGCCACCGGGGTCGTCGGGGCCACCCTCACCGACCAGCCGATGGTCGTCGGCCTGGTCGTGCTCTCCATCGTCCCGGCGCTGGGGCTGGCGGTCTACGTCTACACGACCGACGTCACCACCTCGGAACCGCTGGTGCTGCTCGTCGGGACGTTCGTGCTCGCGGTGCTGTTCGCCGGCTTCGCCGCCGTGGTCAACACGCTGCTGTCGCCGGTCACCGTCGTCCCGTTCGTCGGGACCCTCGCCTTCTTCTACCTCGTCGTCGGGCCCATCGAAGAGACCGTGAAGCTGCTCGCCATCCGGCTGTACGCGTTCCGGGACGACAGGTTCGACGCCGTCATCGACGGGGCCGTCTACGGCGCCGTCGCCGGGCTGGGCTTCGCCACCATCGAGAACGCGCTGTACATCAGCCAGAGCGTCGACCAGGCGGCCGCCGCGCGGGTCCTCGCCCTCCCGCTCGCCCAGGTCGACGTCCCCCGGATCGTGGACCTGGGCAGCCAGGTCACGGCGGTCCGTGCGCTCGCGGGCCCGGGCCACGTCATCTACTCGGCGTTCGCGGGCTACTACCTCGGCCTGGCGAAGTTCAACCCCGAGCGCGCCGGCCCCATCGTCGTGAAGGGGCTGCTCATCGCGGCGTTCATCCACGGCACCTACAACGTCCTGGTGGGCATCGTGCCGGGGATCGCCGTGGCGCTGACCGGCGCCAACACGGTGGTCGTGCTGTTCGGGTTCGTGCTGGCGTACGACGGCCTGTTCGGCTACGTGCTCTACCGGAAGCTCGACCGCTACCGGCGCACCTACGCCGCCGTCTCTGGCGAGGCCGACCGCGACATCGAGCCCGAGCGAACCGAGTTCGACGCCTGAGCGTCGGCGCTCATCCCTGCCGGTCGAGGAGCGACTCGACGTACTTCGCCAGCACGTCGACCTCGAGGTGGACGGGGTCGCCCACCGACGCCGCCGACAGCGTCGTCTGGTCGAGGGTCGCGGGGACCACCGCGACGTCGACGCCGTCCTCGTGGAGCGCCGCGACGGTCAGCGAGACCCCGTCGACGGCAATCGAGCCCTTCTCGACGACGTACCGGCCCAGGTTGGCCGGCAGCGAGAACGAGAACACCCGGTCCTCGTCCACCTGCTCGATGCCGGTCACCTCCCCGACGCCGTCGACGTGGCCCTGGACGACGTGGCCGTCGAACCGCCCGTCGGCGGCCATCGCACGCTCGAGGTTGACCTGGTCGCCCGCCGCGAGCTCGCCGAGGTAGGTGCGCTCGAGGGTCTCGGTCGCGCAGAACACCTCGAACCCCGTCCCGTCGGCGGCCTCGACGGTGAGGCAGGCGCCCGAGACCGAGACCGACTGGCCGTGGGCGAGCTCGTCGGCGAACGGCGCCGCCAGCCTGATGCGGCGCCCGTCGTCGGTGACCGCCGTCGACAGGACCTCGCCCGTCCCCTCGACGATACCCGTGAACATGGTCCGGCCGTCGGTGTTCGGCGCCGAAAGGTGTTACCGTTCCCGGATCCGTGACGGCGGGCGTCGACGTGGGGGTTCGTCCGTTCCGAACGACCAGTAGGACGTCGGCTCACCGCCGCAACCGCCCGGGATGCCCCGAGTCGAGCGGATGGGGGCTTTCCGGCGCTACTCCGGGGTTCAAGCACGAGAAGCGGTCTGCGGCTGCGGACAGACGCAACCCGTGGTCGAGTGAGCGGAGCCATCCCTGTCGAACGATCGGCTCACGCACGAGCGGCGGTCTCGGGTCGCCCTTGTGGGCAAGCGAACGCCTGCCGCACGATCGACCAACCAACGTCCCAGGCGCCGTACCCACACGACTTTGCCCACCCGCCGCGGACCACCGGCCATGGGACGCGGCCTGTTCGGCTACGTGGGCCTCGCCGCGACGGTCGCCCTCGCCGCGCCCGTCGCCCTGCTGGGGCTGGTCCTCCTCGGCGACGGCGACACGCTGGCGGGGGCGGCTCTGCTGGGGATCGCCCTCCTGATGGTGGCCGTCGAGGAGTACGTCACCACGCCGACCGACGTCACTGGCGAGGTGGCCGGCGACGTCGTCGACGCGGTCGCGGACGACCCCGACGAGGAGGACTAGTCCGCCGCGGGCGCCTCGAGGGGCTCCTGGGCCTGCTCGAGCATCTCCTCGAAGGTCATCCTGGTCGGTTCGCCGTACAGCAGGACGTCGATGGGCAGCGTCGGCGCGCCGTCGACCAGGTCCTCGAGCAGTACGAGGCGTTCGCGGGCCCGGGACATGCCGACGTAGAACACCCGGCGCTCGTTGTCGGTGACCGTCGGCACCGGGTCGGTGCGCTTGGAGAAGTCGGGCTCGTCGGGGTCGTCCTCGGCGCTGGCGGCCATCTGCTCGACCACCTTCTCGGTGAGGTCGGTGGCGACGAAGACGTGGTCGG
>CAYWNQ010000115.1:0-7040 GCA_964459695.1 uncultured Halobacteriales archaeon
CTCGCCGCCGGCCGCAGGATCCAGCCACCCAACCCGCTCCTCGTGCTTGACCCGATCGTACCGCCGGAAAGCCCCCGCCCGCGTCGCGGCGCAGCCGCGACGGAACGCAGAGGTCGGGCCTGCGGCCCGACCTCACGCTCGATCAGTTGCAGCTCTCACGGCTCGCTGCGGTCACGTCGCCGACTGGGCGAGCGAGGAGCCCAGACCGGCGCGCGCGAGACCAGCGCCTCGGGGGCTTTCCGGACGGACGAGTACGAGCATCCGCAGCGCTCGGGATGGCCCGGACGCGCCAACGGCTGCCCCGACCGTTACGCCACCCCGACGCTACGACTCGTAGGCGCTCCCCACGACGTCGCGGATGCGCTCGGCGGTGACCTCCCCGACGCCGTCGACCTCCTGCAGCTCCTCGCTGGAGGCCGTCATCACGGCCTCGACGCTGCCCAGAGCAGCGAGCAGCGACCGCGCCGTGACCGGGCCGACCTCCGCGACGGCGGAGACGACGTACTCCTGCTGCTCGCGCAGCGTCCGGCCGGACTTGCCGCCGTGGACGCTCACCGACCGGTCGCGGTCGACCTGCTCGCGTCGTGCGAGCACCTCCAGCAGGTCCGCCGTGGCGTCGGCGTCGTCGGTCCGCAGCACCGAGGCGCCGAAGTCGACCGCCAGCGACGCCAGCGCCCCGCGGACGGCGTTGGGGTGGACGTCCCGGGAGTCGTACAACTGCTCGCCCTCGACGATCACGACGGGCCGGGCGTAGTGGCGGGCGGCGTCGCCGACCTGCTCGAACATCGAGCGGTCGCCGTCGCCGACGAGCGTGTCGAGGAAGTCCTCGACGGACTTGCGCTCGACGACCACCCGGTCCGAGCAGACGTAGTCGCCGACGGCCAGCGTCTCGAGGCGGGTCTCGACGCCGTCGCGGGTCGAGAGGTCCCGCGCGATGGTGGCGTCGAGTTCGCGCTGGTCGGCGACGATCTCGACGGCGTCGCCGTCGGGGGCCGGCGCGGCGAGGTGGCCCGGGGTCGTCTCGGCCCCCTCGGCGTCGGTGCCGTCGGCGTCGTCGAACGCGTCGAGGCCCTGCTGGCCGGCGCCTCCGTCACTGTCGCCACCGCCCCCGTCACCGTCCGCGGCGCCGACGGCGTCGGTCCCGCTACCGTCGGCCTCCGCTGTCGGCTCCTCGCCCTCGGGCGCGTCGTCTCCGAAGTCCGCGAGCGACCCCTGGCCGTCGTCCAGTTCGGCCTCGATGTCGTCGGCGACGCCCTTGAGCTTCCGGAGCTCCTCCTCCATGCGGTCCTCCTCGCGCTTGGACATCCAGAAGAACGCCTCGTCGCGGGTGTCCTCGGCGATGAGGACGACCACCTTGCCCTCCCGCTGGCGGCCGGTGCGGCCCTTGCGCTGGATCGACCGGATGCCCTTCGGCACCGGCTCGTAGAACAGGACGAGGTCGACCTCCGGGACGTCCAGGCCCTCCTCGGCGACGCTGGTCGACACCAGCACCTCGAACTCCCCGTCGCGGAACGCCTCGAGGGTCTCGGCCTGCTCGCGCTGGGTCATCCCGTCGCTGCCGGCCTTGTCGCCCTGGCCGACGAACCGCCGGGTGTCGAAGTGCTCGCCGAGGAACGCCGTGAGGGTCTCGGCGGTGTCGCGAGACTCGGTGAACACGATGGCCCGCTCGCCGTTCTCGACGCCCAGCGTCCGGGCGAGCAGGATGCGCGCACGCCGGAACTTGGGGTGGAGGTCGTCGTACGCCTCGGCGCGGTCCATTGCCTCCTGGACCCGGGGCTCGCTGACGAACCGCTGGCTGGCCTTCGAGGCGCCCGAGGAGCGGGCGTCCTCGCGCTGGCGCTCGAAGTACCGGCGGAGGCTCTCGACGCTCTGGGTCTCGACCAGTTCGACCGCGCGGCGCAGCTTCATCACCTCGGCGTGGACGGACATCCCCTCGTAGCCCGCCGACTCGCCGCGGTCGATGAGCTCCTGGAGCTGGCCCCGCATCGCGTCGAGATCGGACTGGGACAGCGTCGGGTCACTCGTGCGGGCCACGCCGAGGTCCATCAGCGTCTCCAGTCGGTCCTCGACGACGTCGGTGAGGCCGTCACGGATGGCCAGCACCTCCTCGGGCAGTTCGACGTGCTCCCAGTCGACGGCGGTGTCGTAGGTGTGGGCGGCGACGTCGGCGTCGGCCTCGGTCATCACCTCGACCTCCCGGATCCCGAGGTTCTCGCAGACCCGGAGGATCTCCGCCTCGTCGCCGCCCGGCGAGGCGGACATCCCCGTCACGAGCGGGTCGTCGGCGTCGGCGTGGTAGCGCTCGGCGATGTAGCAGTAGGCGTAGTCGCCGCTGGCGCGGTGGCACTCGTCGAACGTGACGTGGGTGACGTCGGCCAGCGAGATCCGGTTGCCGACCAGGTCGTTCTCGACGACCTGCGGGGTCGCCACGACGACGCGGGCGTCTTCCCAGCGCTCGGCGCGGTCGTCGGGCCGGACCTCGCCGGTGAACACGACCACCGCCTCGTCGGGAACCGCCAGCGCCTCTCGGTAGAACGCGGCGTGCTGTTCGACCAGCGGCTTGGTGGGCGCCAGCAGCAGGGCCCGCCCACCGACCGCGTCCAGCCGGTGGGCGGTGACCATGAGGCTCACGGTCGTCTTGCCCAGCCCCGTTGGCAGACAGACCAGCGTGTGGTCCCGGCGGGCCGTCTCGGCCATCGCGAGCTGGTACTCGCGGCGCTCGAGGATCCCCGGCTCCACGAGCGGACGGTCGAGGAACTCGGCGTCGCCGGTCGCCATGTCGGCGTGGCTAGGCGAGCCCGGCGAATAAGGGTTCTCGTCGCGGGGTGGAAGTGGACGCCGGCGGGCTCACTCGATGGCGAGGTCGCCGTCACCGCCGCCGGCGCCCTCGGGCCACTCCAGCTCGAACTCGACGCTCAGCTCCCCGTCGGCGCCCTCGGGTCCCTCGCGCTCGGCCTTCACCTCGAAGGTCGGGCGGTCGGGCGGGTCCATCGTCACCGACTGGTCGCCCGCCGACAGGGTGATGGGCCCGCCGGCGTCCAGCGAGTCGGCCACCTCCCGGAGGTAGGCGGCAACGTCGCTGCGGCTGTATCGCTGCTCGGTCTCGAAGAGCACGGTCTCGGGCATGGGGAGCTGTAGGCGTCCCGCACCGATAAGCCTGCCCACCGGTGTCGATGTGGGGACCGGGTGACGGAACGGACTCCGCGCTCGCGCTGCTCTCGCATCCGCGACGAATGGCCCCGTTCGGCCGCAGGATGGGTCGTGACCGCAACCGCCACTCGTGCTTGACCCTGGGATACCGCCGGACTGCCCCGAGTCCAGCCGACCGGGAGAGCGGAGCTCTCCCGAGCAAACGGCGCCGGAGGCGTCCTCAGAAGCGCTACGCGCTTCTGATGGGCTGCACGAGAGCTTCGCTCTCGTGAACGCCGTAAACGCCGGGGCTTTCCTGGCGGTAGAGGCGGTCGTCGTCGCGACGTGGAACGTCCGACGATGAGAGGAAAGACGCCAACTGAACAGCGCCGTGCGGGCGAGAGCGAGGGTCTCGAGATTTCGACGGCGGTCCAGTACGACCTCGATACCCAACCACCACCGCAAAAGCGGGTTTCGGCGGCCATGGGCCAGCCGACGTCCGGCGTGGACCCCGCGGGGACGTCGGGCGACCGGCTCGGGGCGGGTCCGATCACCGGATTCTCGCCGAACACCGCCACGGTGATCGCCGACGGACCGTCGACGGGCGCCAGCACGGCGGGCCACACGAGCGACGCATGGCACCGGTGGGTATGGTATTGCACGGAAAAAAGGCGGTGGCCGAATCGGTTCACGCCACCGAAAGCCCCAGCACGATGGCCGCCGCCGACGCGGGCGCGATGGTGAGGTCGTCGTCGACGACGTAGCCCGCGACGACCGGCTTGGCGCCGTCGGCGACCGTGGTGGCCAGCCCGCCCAGCACCGCGGGCCCCACCGGGACGAAGGGAACGGCCAGCAGCGTGGCGGTCGCGAACGTCGCGGCGAGCACCCAGGCCCGTTTGACCGACCGGCGCTGCCCGCTGCCCAGCAGCCCGGACACCGGGTCCGCGATGGCCAGCATCAGCATACCGGGCACCGCCGCCCGCGGCTCGAACACCCACGCCGTCAGCGTCATGCCGACCAGGAACAGCGCGTAGGCCGCCAGTCCCTCCTGCTCGTACTCGCGGGTGAGCCGGTCGAACAGCACCCACTGCAGGGCGCCCGAGTGCCGGAGCGCCTCCAGGACCAGCGCCAGGACCGAGCCCGCCACCAGCAGCAGGCCCAGCTGGCGCCAGGTGACGACGTCCAGCAGGTACGCCCCCGGGATCGCGGCGCCGGCGGCGTGGACGAGCCGGCGCTCGAGCTCCGCCCGCGAGACCCTCACAGGTCGGCGAACTCCCGGTCACCGTCGCGCAGCGCCGCCAGCCGGCCGGCCAGCTCGTCGACGTCGACCCGGACCTGGTCGGCGGAGTCCCGTTCCCGGACCGTCACGGTGTCGTCCTCGAGCGTGTCGTAGTCGACCGTCACGCAGAACGGAGTGCCGACCTCGTCCTGGCGGCGGTAGCGCCGCCCGATGGAGCCCGCGTCGTCGTAGGCCGTCTCCAGGCCCGCCGTCCGGAGCTCGTCGGCCACCTCGCGGGCGCGCTCGCCGAGGCCGTCCCGGTCCATCAGCGGGAAGACGGCGACGGTGGTCGGCGCGAGTGCGGCGGGCAGCGCCAGGTAGTCCCGGCGCTCGCCGTCGACCTCGTCGACGAGGTGGTTGTGGACCAGCACGGAGTAGACCAGCCGCCCGACGCCGAAGGAGGGCTCGACCACGTGCGGGCGGACGTGCTCGCCGGTCTCGGTGACCTCCTCGACGGCGAAGCCGGCGTGCTCGGTCGGCACCTCGTGGCGCTCGCCGTCGACCTCGACGGTGACGGACTCGCCCTCGAAGGCCGCCGGGTCCCGACCCGCCAGCTCCCCGAGCGCCTCGGCCACGTCCTCGGCGGCGCCGCCGAACGCCGGCCCGAGTGCGGCCATGTCCGGGTCGACGGTCGCTCGCTCGACCGTCCGGGGCTCGTCGTACTGCCGGAAGACGGTGAACTCGCCGTCGGCGTGGGCGGCGTGCTTGCGGAGGTCGTAGTCCCCGCGGTAGGCGAACCCGGTCACCTCGATCCAGTCGCCGGCCAGCTCGGTCTCGGCGTCCCAGCAGTCCGTCGAGTAATGGGACAGCTCGCCGGGCAGGTGCTGGCGGTACCGGAACCGGTCCATGTCGACGCCGATGCGCTCGTAGAACTCACGGGCGACGCCGAGGTAGTAGGCCACCCAGTCGCTCTCGACGACGTCGCGGTCGACGGCCTCGCGGACGGTCAGGGCCACCAGGCCGTCGCCGTCGTCGGCCTGGGCGTCGGCGGGGTACAGCGGCAGCTCGACGTCGGCCACCTCGGCCAGCGGCGGCTCGTCGCGCTCGGGGTCGACGAACGTCTCGAGCTCGGCCTGGGTGAACGACCGGACCCGGACCAGCCCGCGCCGCGGGCTGATCTCGTTGCGGTAGGCGTCGCCGATCTGGGCCACGCCGAACGGGAGCTGGTTCCGGGCGTACTCGGCGAGCCGGGGGAACTCGACGAAGATGCCCTGGGCCGTCTCCGGCCGGAGGTAGCCCGGGTCGCCGTCGCCCGGCCCGATGGCGGTCTCGAACATCAGGTTGAACTCCTCGACGGGCTCGTCGGCGAGGTCGGCGCCACACGCGGGACACGCGACGGCGTGGTCGGCCAGCAGCGCCTGGACCTCGGCGACGGGCAGCGACTCGGCCTCCTCGAGGTCGGTGGCGTCCTCGAGCAGGTGGTCGGCGCGGTGGGTGGCGCCACACGCGGGGCAGGCGACCAGCATGTCGTCGAAGATGTCGAGGTGGCCGGAGGCCTCGAACACCGCCTCGGGCATCACGTCGGGGGCCTCGACCTCCATGTTGCCCGCCGCCACGACGAACCGGTCGCGCCAGGCGTCCTCGAGGTTGCGCTTCAGGGTCGCGCCCTCGGGGCCGTAGGTGTAGAAGCCGGCGGTGCCGCCGTAGGCCTCGTTCGAGGGGAAGAAAAAGCCCCGCCGGCGGGCGAGCTCCGACACCGCCGTCAGCTCGTCGGTCGACCGCTCGCGGGCGCGCTCCTCGCTCATTCCAGCGCCTCCAGCAGGTCCGTGTCCCGGAGGATGCCGACCATCTCCCCGCCGTCGGTGACGGGAATCTGCTCGATGTCGTGGCGAATCATCAGCTGGGCGGCCTCTCTGGCGGTCTTGCGGCCCGAGACCGTCACGAGGTCCTCGGTCATGAACTCCGCGACGGGGTCGTCGGGCAGCTCGACGTTCCGGGTCGGCGTGTACCGGGAGCCGACCGCCTTGATGCCCTCCCACTTCCAGTCGTCGTCCTCGTCGGCGATGGAGTCGCCCGTCGACGCCTCGCCCTCGACGACCTCGGCCACCCCGATGACGTCGACCTCGGTGAGCATGCCGGCGGGCTCGGCCTCGTCGTCGAGCACGACCGCGTAGGGCAGCTGGGCGTAGGAGAGCTGGCGCTCGCCGACCGGCAGCGGCGTGTCGGCGTACACCGTGTTGACGGCGTCGGTCCGGAGCTCGGCCACGGTCGCCCCGCCGTCGACCTCGCCGTTGGCCAGCGCGCGCACCAGGTCGGTGACGGTCACGATGCCCTCGAGGTGCCCGTCGACCACGGGAACCCGGCGGGCGCCCTCGCGGAGCATCAGGCCGGCGACCTCGCCGAGCGTGGCGTCCGCCGACGTCGCGGGCACCTCCTCGACGAGCAGCGCGAGCTGGTCCTCGTCGGGCTCGTCGATGAGCCGCTCGCGGGAGACGAGGCCGCGGAACTCCTCGGCGTCCTCGGCGGTCGAAATCACGGGGACCGACGAGAACGCGCCGTCGCGCAGCTGTTCGAGGACGTCGTCGCGCGTCCCCGGGACCTCGGCGGTCACGAGCGAGTCCCGGGGCGTCATCACGTCGGCGACGTTCATACCCCGAAGTCGCGGCGCCCACCTACAAAGGCCTTACACATC